>NZ_CAJHBH010000020.1:0-51155 GCF_904846585.1 Psychrobacter sp. H7-1 | reverse complement strand
CATTCATAGTACGATTGGTTATGTGTCGCCTTTTGAGTTTGAGAGACGATACTATGATAGTCTTAATGAGTCAAACAAAGCTGCCTGACTCAAGTAATCCACTCTCCGATATACTCGGGGCGGTTCACATCAGTTGCAGGGGCCGCACCTATTATTGGTCCAGCTATTGCTGTGATTTGGGGCTGGGTGCCAGCTGTATTATGGGTAGTATTTGGTACTATCTTTATGGCCGGTATTCATGATATGTCGGCGGTTTGGGCCAGTATGCGTAACAAAGGCCAGTCCATTGGCTCTATTGCTGGATCGGTTATGGGTGGCCGTGTGCGCACCTTGATGATGGTTGTGATTTTCTTATTGTTATTGATGGTAAACGCCGTATTTGGTGTGGTTATCGCCAATATGATGATCAAAACACCCACAGCGGTTATCCCAGTATGGGGCGCCTTGGTAGTGGCCTTTATTATTGGCCAGTGTATCTACCGCTTTAAAATGAATTTGGTGATCGTCTCAACCTTGGGTGTTATTGCGTTATATGGCCTCATTTATATTGGAACCTTGGTACCTGTAGTATTGCCTGAGACTATATTTGGTCTACCTGACAATGCGGTTTGGATTTTATTCTTATTCTTCTATGCCGCTGTGGCCTCTTTATTGCCAGTTTGGATGCTATTGCAGCCACGCGATTACATCAATGGTCTACAGCTATTTGTGGGTCTAATTTTATTATTTGGTGCTATTTTGATTGCCACACCAGATATTGTCGCACCAGCCATTAACCATAACTTGCCAGTTAGCACGCCCTCTATCATGCCACTATTATTCGTGACGGTGGCTTGTGGTGCAATCTCTGGTTTCCATGGTCTAGTTTCAACCGGTACCACCTCTAAGCAGATCGATAAAGAAGAAGACACCCGCTTCGTGGGCTACTTCGGTGCAGTCGGCGAAGGTTTGCTGGCATTAGGGGCTATCTTAGCGACAACAGCCGGTTTTGCAAGCCTAGCGGAATGGGAAGGCATCTACCAAAGATTTGGTGACGGATCTATCGGCGCCTTTATCGATGGTGGTGCGACTATTTTAAATAATGGTATGGGCATTGAGATTGTATTATCGCAGACCATCTTGACCGTTATGGCTGCACTATTCGCCGGTACCACTATGGACACTGGTGTGCGCCTACAGCGCTATATTTTCCAAGAGTTCGGTGAGGTGTATAACTTGCCAGCATTGAAAAAAGGCGTGGTAGCGACTTTGCTTGCAGTAGGTACCTGTTTGTTAATCGCCTTTGGTGCCGGTGGTATCGATGGCTCAGGTGGTATGATCATTTGGCCTCTATTTGGTACCACTAACCAGTTGATGGCCGCCTTAACTCTAATGATTGTCACGGTTATCCTGTTACGTAAAGGTAAGACGGTTTGGTATACTTTAGCGCCGCTGTCTTTCTTGTTAATTATGGCCGTATTTGCGCTTATTTTACAGCTAAAAACTTTCTATACAGATGGTAACTGGCTGTTAATCGTGATGGATATCATCATTTTAATTGCAACAATTATGGTCACCTTTGAGAGCTTCTCAGTTTTACGCCGCGAGTGGAAACAGAACAAAGCTTAATAAGAATGGTATAAGCATAAAAACATAAAAGTGCTGGCTTAGGCCGGCATTTTTATTACCCAATTTTTGATAGGCGACTATGGTGGATGTCAAATACGTCTGTATAATTAAAATAAGACTGAAGCAAGCTAAGGAGATAAACCCATGAGTATAGAGCCTACGCTATGGCAGCGTTTTGTAGAAGGATTGACTGAATTTTATCACGCCCCTTATCGGCAGACCTTGGCCCGCGCAGCTCGCGAGGAAGAGGACTTATTTATGTTGCTACTGTTCTGTGAAAGTTTGGGTATTGATAATCCTGCAAGCTTTTATACGTTGGAGTTACAGCCTATATTTTTAGAAAAGTTCCATGAGTGGCATCAGCGTATGGGCATGCCGCGCTGTCCACTGCAACATGGGGGCTGCTGCTAAGTTCACTCAGACCCATCATCTGTTAATTTAAGAAGAAAAACATGCAAAAACTCATACAATTGGTCGATCAGCTACAGCATCTCCCCATTATATTTGTGGGCGGCAAAGGCGGGGTGGGCAAGACCACTACCGCAGCAGCTTTAGCCAGCCAGCTCTCAGCACGCGGTCAAAAAACCTTGGTCATCTCAACCGATCCAGCGCACAGCTTAGGTGATGTGTTCAATAAAAAATTAAGCAATACCATCAGCAGCTTAGCGGCTAATTTGGATGCTTTAGAATTAAATCCTGATTTAATTATTGAGGAACACTTTGCTAGAGTAGAACAGACGATTAGCAGTTATGCTCATCCAGATATGTTGCCGAAGATTAAGCAGCATCTACAGTTATCCAAAAGTGCGCCTGGAGCACAGGAGGCGGCGATGCTTGAGGCCATTTGTCGATATCTAGTAGACACCGTACAAACAGGTGAGTACCAGCACGTTATTTTTGATACGGCGCCCACAGGTCATACACTGCGCCTGCTTATGCTGCCTGAAATGATGGCGGCTTGGACCGACGGGTTATTAACTCAGCAGCGCCATCAAGCTAAGCTAAAAGGCGCTGCTGATAACTTACGCCCACATAAGCCTAAGTCAGCTCTGACCAATCCTTTTGCCGATGCCAAGCCGGTAGACAAATGGCAGCAGGCGGTTGAGGTACTTAACAAACGCCAAGCACTATTTAAGCAAGCTGGTGTGCTATTGCATGATAGACGTAGCACAGCTGTGGTGCTGGTATTAACTGCCGATAATTTGCCTATAGAGGAGACGCGGCGAGCCGCCGAGCAGTTAAGGCATGCGAATATGGCACCAGCAGCTTTAGTGGTGAACCAATTAATTGCTGAAACACAAAGTGATCCCTTCTGGCAAACCCGTGCCGCGCGCCAGCAAACACTGCTCGCACACATTGAGCAAGATTTTGCGCAATACCCGTTGTATGGGGTATACCTACAGCCTTCGGATATTCGTGGTGTTGAGGCGCTGCAGCAGTTGATTTAAGCTAGCACCAACCCAAGCTCCAAGCTGCAGTGCCAACCAACCAAGGCTTATTCTTTATCTTCCAGGCGAGAGCGCTTGAGTTTAGAGGATAATGACCAAGCAGCATCTGCTCTAAGCTCAGCGGCCAAGTCGCTTTTGCCACTCGATAGGCTGCTCCACTGAGGTTTGCCACGTGCTTTTTTAAGCTCGCTTGGTAGCTTATTGGGATTCCAAGGTGGCGTATTGGCCTCTTGTAACTCAGTGATGGGTGTGTCGGCATTGGCGGCATGACCACGGTGGCGCAGCGAGGCCAATAGATCCAGTGAGCGAGTGGCCAGTAAGGTTAAGGTGGCCGGATCAATATACAGACGTTTTACGCCATTAATCTTATCGGCGATACTGCCAGTATTAGACAATATCCCGCCTGCTAATCCGCCAATGGCCGCACCTAGTCCAAAGGTAGTGCCTAAAGCAGCTGCATCTATACCCAGACCAAGTAAGGCGCCTGCAGCTGCACCTGAGGTGGTGCGTAGACCATAACTTTTGAGCAGCTCAGGGTCAAAGGGGTCTTGCTGATATTCGCTTAGCTCAAGTGGGGTGACCACAGCACTGTTATCATAAAACTTATATAAATTAAGTAATTTGCCTTGCATGGCCCGCTCTGTTTGACGGACTGCCTCTTGCATCTCATTGAGTACAGGTAGCGGATCATCGTCCTCATCAATCTCGCGCACATAAGCGGCCACATCCAATAAGAAATGGGCGATAATGATGCCTGCCTGCTCGTATAGCTGTATCCAGTCTTCACGGCGACGGGTAATTAGCTGATTTAAGGTCTCCGGATGGGTCAGCATGGTGGCCAAATTCTGCCAAAGCCTCATCTCATCTTCAAACTCAAAGGCCACGGAGTCGAAGCGAGTTGAGATGTGCAGATTACGCCTTGCCAGCATCGTCTGCCACTCAGTGATATTGGTTTCTTGGCTATCAGTGAAGTTAAACACAGGCATAACCGGAATAGCGGACCAGGACAAAATCGCCAACTCATCTTTGTATTTGCCTAGCACCGGCTCTCTGGCATCAATCACATAGATGGCCATGTCACTGGCCAATAACTGGCGTATTACCTTCGCCTCTTGGGAGTAATCATTTAAAGCAGCGACCGCCTCACCGCCTTGAGCACTATCACTGGCCAAAAACTGCTGTAGACGCTCAATGCCATCACGGCGACTGGCTGTATGGTCTTCAAGCCAGTCCATTAAACCTGAAGCATCCTCTAACCCTGGTGTATCAAACAAGGCCACCAGCGGCTCATCAGTCTGGCTGTCACTGATTATGGCTCGCTCCACGTGACGGGTAGTGGCTGCTTCGTTTTTTACTTCTCCAAAGTACATATCCCGTAATAAGGTACGTAAAATTGAGGTCTTTCCGGTATTGGTATGTCCCACTACCGCAAGCTTTAGGGCCTCTCCTGTGGCTAAGGTCGCCTTTTTTGACTGTGAGCTGGCATGGGAGTCCGTCAATACGGCATCACCATGCAAGTCATCACTGGTATTTTGCGTATCTTTGAGCAAGTCTACATTGGCCGATTTAGCCGGCGTTATCGAATTTTCTTGCTGCTGTGGGGTATCATCTTGCATGGTCATAAAGGACTCAAATATTGATCAAATTAATAGTATAAATCACAGTAAACATCAGAGCGAAAAATACGGTTACTAAGTTAACGTTTACCAAGTTAGCAGTGTCGCTTGTTTTGTTATTTTATCTCACTGGGGGGATGAATAAAGGCTTTTAGTTTTTGTTTTAGCCCTTGAGCGCTTAAAGCTTTGTGCCACATGCGACCAAAAAAAGAAAATATCAGCCCAAAGAGGTTGTCATTGCTTTTCTCACCATAAGCGCCAAATCGTACAGGATTATTGAGGGGGTCTTCTTCAACATAAGTACCAAATAAGCGGTCAAAAATAATCAGTACGCCGCCATAGTTTTTATCGACATAAGCGGCATTGGTGCCATGATGGGCTTTATGGTTAGAGGGGGTATCAAAGACATATTCCACCCATTTGGGGAGCTTGCCGACAGTTTCGGTATGAATGAAGAATTGATAAATTAAATCAAGCGCGTAGAAGAAGAACACCCAGACCGGATGCACGCCTAGCAGCATCAGCGGGGTAAAAAACAGCCACCAACCGGTAACCGAATACAGTAAGCTTTGGCGCATGGCAGTCGATAAATTCATACGATCATCAGTGTGATGCACTATGTGTGCCGACCAAAACCAGCTGATCCGGTGCGAGGCGCGGTGGAACCAGTAATAACAAAACTCAACGGCAATAAAGATAGGCAGGGCACTAAGCCAAGTGACATCAATGGTAAATAACCGAAATTGATACAACCACAAGCAAATTGGCAGCACTATCAACGCCTGAATAATCAGCTCAAAGGTGATGTAGGTGCCGCCTAAGCTAAAGTTAGTCAGGGCTCTTTTGGCTGAAAATTGTTCAGCTTGCCCGCGGCGGCTTTGATAAAACCACTCAAGTAGAAATATCAAAACAAAGGGTCCACCCATTAAAGGCAATAACCACTCCTGCCAGTGTTGGGGCAATATACTCACCAAAGTAGGGTGTATGGCTTCAGGAGCGATAGTTAAAACACCATCATTTAATGTGTCTTTTAGAGCATTTAACTGCTCCGTGATTCCATTCATAGTTACCTGACTACCTTGTTAAATATGACGTCGCTGTTAAAGATAACGGCGTTAAGCACAAGTATCTCTCTGAGTTTAACAGTTATCAGGGAGGCAACCCATTAAAAAGTTTTTACTATCAAGTAATCTTTCTAAATTAAGTATAAATAATGGCTATGAGACCAGA
This sequence comes from Psychrobacter sp. H7-1, assembly GCF_904846585.1. Classification (NCBI taxonomy): domain Bacteria; kingdom Pseudomonadati; phylum Pseudomonadota; class Gammaproteobacteria; order Moraxellales; family Moraxellaceae; genus Psychrobacter; species Psychrobacter sp. H7-1. The sequence goes on along the minus strand of NZ_CAJHBH010000020.1, from coordinate 45,253 downwards.
CCAATATTGCGCTCAGCCAGTGCCGCCTGCCACTGTTGTCTGCGCACGCTGTCTTGCTTCTCCATACTAGAGGTGTCCTCTAGCAACTGTACAATAACCCCTTGTTTGGCATGAGTGGCAATCTTATCTAACTTACGCATGGTGCCACGATCAGGCAAGGCTTTGGCATGAATACCCACCAAAACTTGAACCTCATGCTGCTCAAGATACTGCAAGATTTTATCCATATCCTCCCTATCATCTAGCACCCCAAATTCAACAGGTGCAGGATGAATAAAGGCCTGGCCTGCGGCATGATACCAATGAGGATCACTGTGTTTATACTCAAGCAATACCACCAATTTATTGCCCGTACTTATTTTTGCGACAGGGGCGACAGCCTGTATTTTTTCGACAAAGTCATCTGCATCCACCACTTTTCTTTGCCAAAAATTGAGGATTTTTTGATAGTAAGGTAGATTTAAGTCAATCTTCATTTTTTGGCGATTAAACATCAGCGCGCACAATGCCCAAGCTATGGCCCTTGGCACAATGCCATACATGAGCAAGCTGCCAATAAGCAAGCTCGCCCATTGCCGGGCAATAGATAAGGGCATTGCCTCTGTGGCCAGACGACTTTGGATAATCGCCTCAGTATCAGGGACGTGAAAACCCACCAAACTTGGTAGCCACCCAAGCCAATGTGTCAAGCTCATTAACGCTTGATCAGAGAGTAGGGTAGACTCCCAGCTAAAGCTGTATTGACGCACAATCAGCAAAAAGATGATAGCAAACAGCATACCGGTTAAAGTGGCCAGCCACAGCTGATGGCTAAACTTACTCAGATACCAGCGCATGCCAGTGTGGTGCAATTGCTCGTCATATAGCTCTACCGCCGCTTGGGTCACATCATCTTTGCCGCGAATTAAAGCCTTGGGGCTGATAAAGCTGGTAATCAGGCTGGGTGATTGACTGCCGCGATTAATGACCGTGAAGATCAGCCACCCAAGCAGCATCACAGTATGAAAACCAAGCAAACACACCAGTACATAAAAGAAGTTGACCACATTGGCCTGTAGCAGCGCAAACAACCCCAAAAATCCTGAGATGCACCACAGCACACTCATGATTAGGATAATGCCTTTAATACGGCCATCGATTTTATTTAACGTACCAGCTAAGGCGCCATTGCTATCAATGCGTTCAGCACGGCGACGTATTTTTTGAAGGGGTGTGGCAGCCTCATCCTGCAAGCGCTCTGTGATCAGCAGCGGATCGGTGGAGAACACATGATTTTTCGACTCAAGCTTTCGTACCAGCTCAGTCAATTGGTCTTGTTTGGATAACATGATATTCCTTGTCGATGGCAGCCGATCGCGCTACGCGATACCAAATAAATCAAATAAAAAGTGATCAAGGGCGTCATTGCCCAGCAAAAGAGGCGCACATGGCAAAAACCGGCCCGCCATCCTTTAGATTAACAGATACAACACCCCTATAATGGCCACCGCGATAATAAACAGTACTAAATTCATCAGCACACTTTTGGCGCTGACGCCTTCTGCAATGGCAGGGACAGAAGCCGCTTTGATTTTGCGCTTATTTTGCTGTAGCACCATATCAATATGACTTAAGCCATCTTCTTCATACGGCTCACCAATGGCCTCGAAACCTAAAGATTGATAAAACTCGGTCAAATAAGTTTGTGCCGCTATTCTAATTGGTTTTTTGCCATACTTGCTACGGCAATACTTAATGGCATGCATCATGATATCGCGCGCCAGCCCATTGCGGCGGTACTCAGGTAGCACCAACACTCTACCGATGCGGGGATTTGGATTGGAGGCCACACCACCGACATTGGGCGGAATAATACGGCAATAACCGACCAAGGTTTTGTCCATATGAGCCACCAAGTGTAGGCATTCAAAGTCAATGTCATCAACATCTTGATAAGGACAGTGCTGCTCGACTACAAATACCTGAGAGCGGGCTTGTAAAATGTAATACACATCGACGGCAGTGAGCTCATCGAAGTTTTTTATAGTGAATTTAACGGTCATTGAAAAACATCTTATCGGTTATTTATCAGCCAAAAATTATAAACTAAAAAGCCGCTATAAATTAGACATCGCTTTTGAGAGTGTGGCTTATTTTATCTAAATTTAAGCTGTCTGACATGGCGTTAAAGATATCATAATACGCGCCATGCTGGGCATACAGCTCTTCATGGGTACCGGTTTCGACCACGCGGCCATTATCAATCACAATCAAATCATCAGCATCGATAATTTGGGAAATATTGTGTGAGACAATAATTACCGTACGGTCTTTTTTGATTAAGTCCAAGCTGTGTTTGATCTGCTGGGTCGCAATGGCATCAAGGCTTGCTGTAGGCTCATCTAAGAACACAATAGGCGGGTTCTTTAGGAACATTCGTGCCAGCGCAATCCGCTGCTGCTGTCCTCCTGAGAGCATTTTTGCTTCGCTATCATAGCCCTCAGGCATCCCCATAATCTGTTCATGAATAGACGCCTGCTTAGCCGCCTCAATAATCTCATCATCGGTGGCCTGCATATTACCATAACGAATATTATCAGCAATGGTACCCGAAAAAATATGGTTCTTTTGCAGTACCAATCCAATTTGTTCGCGCAAATTATGCGTATTGTAGTTATCTAGGCTTTGACCATCTAGACAGATAGTGCCGCTGCTGGGGTCATAAAACTTCACCAGTAGATTAATAATGGTGCTTTTACCAGCGCCACTTAAGCCGACCAATGCGGTGATGCGATTGGGATGAATCTCAAAGCTGACATCTTTTAACGCCTGCTTGCCATTAGGATAGGAGAAATTGACATCTTTAAGCTCAATATGGCCTTTTAAATCCGTACACTCAATTTCACCAGCACGTTCAATGGCGTCATCATCATCTAAAATATCAAAGAAGCCTTCAGCGTAGGTTAGGGCGTTGTTGATTTGGTCATAAATACGGTGTAATTCGCGAATAGGTGCAGCGATGTTTTGAAACAGCAAAATATGAAACATAATCGCACCAATGGTCATCTGGCCATTAAGCACAAAATATGAAGTCAAGACGATGATAACCACCACCCCGATTTGCTCGATAAAACTCTTGCCAGCATTATACATAAACGCAATACTGCGGATACGTAGCTGGTTGGTGGTCATGTCTTTTTGAATTTCCCAGTGCTTATCCGACTCAATCGGCTCACGCACAAAGGACTTAATCACGGTGATAGAGTCAATAATTGAGATCACCAGGCCGCTTTTGGTCTCGCGATATTGGCGCATTTGCTTACGAAACCCTTGTAAGCGGTTGGCCTGCTGTTGACTAACAAAGAAATAAATCGGCACAATAATTAGGCCGACCATGCCCACCCAAAAGTTGGCATTAAACATAATCACCAAGGACACAATGGCACTGGCGAATAGAGGCAGCATGTCGATAAAGAAGTTTTGTACCAGCTGCGTCAAACTGCTAACGCCCAAGTCAATACGGGTCTGCAGCTTACCGCTGGCATTCTCATCACTGGTATAAAACGACATTTTGTAGGACAAAATACGATCGACGACTTTTTGTGATAAATCGCGCGATAAGTTAATACGAATACGCTCACCAAAATAGCGCTGACCGAAGGTGATAAAAACGTTGAGCACCTCTTTAGCCAATAAAATACTACTAATTAAGGTTAATAGCTTCAGGCCTTTAATCCACGGGTCAGGTAAACCCACGATACCCGTTAAAGTATCAATGGTGTACTGCAGCACGAATGCGTTAACCTGAGCGGTAAACGACCCCAATACCGTCAAAATTAAGGTTAGGATAAACAGGCCACGATAAGGGCGAGCAAACTCACCCAATCGTTTTAATATCGACCACAGCAATGCCCCCCGTTCGGTTTTTTTGGTGGGCGGTTTGATATCTAGGGGGACACGTTTTGGAGGTGAGGCCATATTATCTCTAGCTCTTTAATTATAAATAAGATTAAATATAAAGCGGATGATTATGAAGTTTACCATTCGCGCTCTTGGCTTGGGTAATTATACCTTCATAATCATAGCCGCTTACTATGGCGCCATTGTAATATTTTTGAAAGCAAAGCCCCATGATGACTCTTTATATCCGCTCACCAAGGTCATTATAGAGACCAATTGTCATCCCAAAAACTCTAAAAGCAGTCACCAGGCACAAACACTTGCCCGACCATAATTCGGCGAGCAGAGCGGCTCATAGACACTTTTTTGGCTTGCCAGCGGCCATCTACCAGCTCAGTTTTACCGCCCACAAGCAGTGTACCAGAGGGATGGCCAAAGCGTACTTCAGACAGCTGTGTTGCTGAGCCATTGCCAGCTGATTGGTTAACCAATGTACCTTGCGTGGTGGCAGCAGCGGCAATGGCCACCGCCGCTGTACCCATCATCGCATGGTGCAGCTGTCCCATACTCATGGCACGTACCACCAAGTCAATGTCGTCTTTATCGACCACCTTACCACTTGAGGCAGTGTAAGACTGAGCAGGTGCCACCCAAGCAATCTTAGGGATATGCTGGCTTTTTTGTGCGTCACTTACATCCTGAAATAAGCCCATAGCCACACCGCCTTTGGCGCGGATAGTCTCAAGCTTATCAAGCAGCTCTTGATTGCCATTAATATCAGACTGAAGCTCAGTACCATTAAAGCCTAAGTCCTCAGCTTTCATAAATATGGTGGGGATGCCGGCATTGATAAAGGTCGCTTGAACACAGTCTTTATCCAGTCCGCACCCGGAGACATCAAAGTCGTCAACCAGATGGCCTGTTGGGAACATAGCGCTTGATGCGTCAACCGGATCAATAAATTCAATTTTTACCTCTGCGGCAGGGAAGGTAACCCCATCTAATTCAAAGTCGCCGGTTTCTTGTACCTGCACTTGTCCTTGCTCATCAGTGTAGACCGGCACATGGGCAATGATAGTTTTGCTAATATTCTGCTGCCAAATACGCACTTCACAAATACCGCTCTTGGCACTAGCAGCTACTTTATCAGCATCGACCAGACCCATATTGATGGCACAAGCGCCCACTGCAGCGGTTAAATTACCACAATTACCCCCCCAATCAATCATGGGCTTGGCAATATTCACTTGCCCAAACAGGTAATTCACATCGTGGCTATCTTTTTCAGACTTGGCTTGATCAGGTTTAGAGAGAATAACCGTCTTTGAGGTACTAGATGACCCATTACCCAAGCCATCGATTTGCTTGCCATAAGGATCGGGGCTACCAATGACGCGCATTAAAAAGTTATCGCGAGCCTCGCCAGGTTGTTGGCAACGCTCAGGCAAATCACTTAATTTAAAAAATGTGCCTTTGGAGGTGCCGCCACGCATATAGGTGGCAGGTACTGAAATTTGGGGGGCAAAGGGTGTATTAGATTGGGTCATGACAAATCCTTATGAGGGGGATATTATTTTTTATTAAAAAAGCGCACAAGCACAATAAAAGGTGGCTTATGCGCTTAATTAAGACGCGATTTATCAGCAAATTAGCTTCAATAAACTAAGCCACATTGCCTGCCAAGAACTCTTTAGCAAAGCGCTGTAACATACCACCTGATTGATACATTTTAACTTCATCAGCGGTATCTAGACGACACTTAACTGGCGCTTTATCTACGCTACCATCTTTGCGGTGAATCACGAGTGTCATTGTGCCACCTGCAGACACTTCACCTTCGATATCAAACACTTCTGTACCGTCGATGTTTAGGGTTTTGCGGGTCGTGCCGGCTTCAAACTGAACCGGTAGCGCACCCATACCCACTAAGTTTTGACGGTGAATACGCTCAAAGTCTTCAGCGACCACACACTCAACCCCAGCTAAACGAACCCCTTTAGCAGCCCAGTCACGGCTAGAGCCTTGACCATAGCCATCACCTGCAATGATGATGAGCGGCTGATTGCGTTTCATGTACGTTTCAATGGCTTCCCACATGCGCATGGTCTCGCCTTCTGGCTCAACACGGGCCAAAGAGCCTTGAATGACTTCGCCGTTTTCGTCACGAACCATCTCGTTTAACAGTTTTGGATTGGCAAAAGTTGCACGCTGAGCGGTTAAATGATCACCACGGTGAGTGGCATAGGAGTTGTAGTCCTCAGCAGGCAAGCCCATGGTGTCCAAATACTCGCCAGCAGCACTATCTGGCATAATGGCATTAGAGGGTGATAAGTGGTCAGTTGTGATGTTATCTCCCAATACTGCCAGTGGTCGCATGCCTTTTAACTGGTTGGCCTCAGCCATATTACCCTCCCAGTAAGGCGGGCGGCGAATATAGGTACTCATCTCTCGCCAGTTGTATTGAGGGTCAGTGACAGCATCGTGACGCTCAGCATCTACTTTTCCTTCATCGAACATGGGGATATACACCTTGCTGTATTGCTCAGGCTTCACCGCAGAGGCCACAATGGCATCAACTTCCGCATCATCAAACCAGATGTCTTTTAGATAGACATCATTGCCATCTTGATCTTGGCCCAGTGGGTCTTTTTCGATATCAAAGCGAATAGAACCTGCAATTGCATAGGCGACAACCAGAGGCGGCGAGGCTAAGAATGCTTGCTTGGCGTATGGGTGAATACGGCCATCGAAGTTACGGTTACCTGAGAGCACTGCCGTGGCAAATAAGTCGCGGTCGATGATTTCTTGCTGAATTTCAGGTTCAAGCGCACCGCTCATACCATTACAAGTCGTACAAGCAAAGGCCACCACATCAAAACCAAGGGCTTGCAAATCAGGCAATAAGTCGGCTTCTTCTAAATACAGTTTTACCGCTTTTGAGCCCGGTGCTAATGATGATTTGACCCAAGGTTTACGCACCAGACCCTTTTTGAGGGCATTACGGGCCACAATCCCCGCAGCAACCATATTGCGTGGGTTTGAGGTATTGGTGCAGCTGGTGATGGCGGCGATAATCACAGCGCCATCAGGCATTGAGCCATCTGCGGGTGCGGTGGGGTCGTAGTGCTCTTGAGCGATGCCTTTGTTAACCAAATCTGTGGTAGATACACGAGCATGCGGCTTAGAGGGGCCTGCGATATTACGCACCACTTTTGATAAATCAAATCTTAATACGCGCTCGTATTTGGCTTGTTGCATGCCATCTGCCCAAAGCCCCGTGTGCTTAGCATAGGCCTCAACGACGTTAATTTGCTTTTCTGTACGGCCGGTCAAACGCAGATAATCAATGGTTTGCTCATCAATATAGAACATAACAGCGGTTGCGCCATATTCAGGGGTCATGTTTGATATTGAAGCACGATCGCCTACAGATAAGCTACGAGCCCCGTCTCCAAAGCATTCTACATAAGCGGAGACCACACCTTCATCACGCAAAAATTCAGTCATAGCCAGTACCAAATCTGTACCGGTAATGCCAGGTTGTAATTTGCCGGTTAATTCCAGACCGATGATATCAGGCAGGCGCATATATGAGGGATTGCCCAGCATCACGCTTTCAGCTTCTAGCCCGCCCACACCAATGGAGATAACGCCTAAGGCATCGACCATGGGCGTATGACTGTCAGTACCGACCAAGGTATCTGGATAGGCCACAGGTGTGCCGTCGTTTTTATCGGTAATGACCTGGACCACAGGTGACATTTTCTCAAGGTTAATTTGGTGCATGATGCCATTGCCAGGCGGCACCACGTTAACGTTATCAAAGGCATATTCACACCAGTTGATAAAATGAAAACGGTCCTCATTGCGGCGCTCTTCAATGGCCCGGTTTTTCTCAAAAGCATTCTCTTCATAGCCGGCGTGTTCAACCGCCAATGAGTGATCGACAATCAATTGGGTCGGCACAATGGGGTTAACTTTCGCCGGGTCACCGCCTTCAGCAGCGATGGCATCACGAAGGCCAGCTAAGTCGACAAAGGCGGTTTGGCCCAAGATGTCATGACACACCACACGCGCCGGATACCAAGGAAAATCAATGTCTTGTTTGCGGTAGATATGCTGTGATAGCGCCTCGGTCAAATCTTCTGGTGGGCAGCGGCGTACTAAGTTTTCACAAAGAACTTTTGAGCTAAAAGGCAGCTTGGCATAAGCGCCTGGTTCAATTGCATTAACTGCTTGTTCAACGTCAAAATAATACAGACCACTGTCCTCACCATTTGGCAAAGGTAGTGGTTTTTTAAATTCTGTATTCATCGGCTGGGGATGTTTGTGGGTCAGCTCTGGCTGGTTTGTTTCAATACTCTGATTTGACATGACTGGCTGTCCTTAAATTAAATTTAACACTTAGCAGTAAGTAGCCCTATAAGTAGCCCTAATTGCTAAAATCGCTAAATTTTGAAATCAATAAAATATTAATGCGCTAACGGTCATTAAATACAATCATCTAACAAAATAATCATCTAACAAATAAGGCCCTATCTTCAATAAAAAAGATAGAGCCCTAAACAATCTGACTCTACTTTATAAACTAACCGCGCTCAGCGATAGGCGTTACCTCACGTGGCGCTTCGCCCACATATTCGGCGCTTGGGCGGATGATACGGTTGTCAGCACGCTGCTCAAATACGTGAGCGGCCCAGCCGGTTAGGCGAGAGCAAACGAAAATTGGCGTGAATAGCTTGGTTGGAATACCCATAAAGTTATAGGTCGAGGCATGGAAGAAGTCTGCGTTACAGAACAGTTTTTTCTCACGCCACATCACCTCTTCACAGCGCACAGATACTGGGTATAACACCTCATCGCCCACATCGGCGGCTAGTTTTTCAGCCCACTGCTTGATAATCACGTTACGAGGATCTGATTCGCTATAAATGGCGTGACCAAAGCCCATAATTTTGTCTTTGTTATCTAGCATGCGCAGCAAGCCGGCTTCTGCATCTTCTGGCGAGTCAAAGCCTTCGATAAGCTCCATCGCCGCTTCATTGGCGCCGCCGTGTAACGGACCACGTAATGAGCCGATGGCACCTGTGATACAAGAGAAGATGTCTGATAGGGTGGAGGCACAGACACGCGCGGTAAAGGTAGAGGCGTTAAACTCATGCTCAGCGTACAAGATAAGCGACACATTCATCACACGCTCGTGTAGCTCACTTGGCTTGTCACCTTTTAATAATTGCAAAAAGTGACCACCAATGGTTTCGGCATCAGTCATGCAGTCAATCTTCACGCCTTCATGGCTAAAGCGGTACCAGTAGTTAATAATCGCTGGGAAAGCGGATAACATGCGGTTGGTTTTGTCCAGTTGCTGCTCAAAGCTGTCTTCTGGTTCTAAGTTACCTAACATCGAGCAGCCCGTACGCAGCACATCCATTGGGTGTGCATCTTGTGGAATACGTTCTAATACATCTTTTAGTGGCTGCGGTAGATCACGCAGTTGTTTTAGCGTTGCTTTGTAGTCATCAAGCTGGGCTTGGGTAGGCAAATTACCGTATAACAATAAATAGGCGACTTCTTCAAAGATACAGTTTTCGGCTAAGTCTTTGACATCATAACCACGGTAAGTTAAGCCTGAGCCTGATTTGCCAACGGTTGATAATGCCGTCTTACCTGCTACTTGACCACGTAAGCCTGCACCTGATAGTTGTTTACCTGCTGCCATAGTAAAAATCCTTTTTTTGTTTGGTGGCTGAAATAGTTTGTATGTTGCAGCGTCACTGTGTTGGTTTGCTTAGATGTACGATTTGTACAATCTGCAGTCAACCGCCTTGTGACGCTACAAACCTTCAAGCTATTATTAAATTAAAATATTTGGTTTACTCAACTGTTTATTGGTAGAGCTTTTCTCTTTTAAGTAACTTACTTCTTTTGAGCAAATAGCTCATCTAGCTTTTGTTCAAACTGGTGATAATTTAAGAAGTCATATAGCTCCATACGCGTCTGCATGGTATCGACCACAGCTTCTTGAGTACCATCATTTAATAGATGCTGATACACGTTTAGCGCCGCCTTGTTCATCGCACGAAAGGCCGATAATGGGTATAACACCATATCGACGCCCACATTAAATAGCTGCTCTGTGGTGTATAAGTCAGTCTGGCCAAACTCAGTCATATTAGCGAGTACGGGGATATTTAATACATCGGTGAATTTACGATACATCTCGATATCGGTTAATGCTTCAGCGAAAATCATATCGGCGCCAGCTTCTTCAAAAGCCACAGCACGTTCAACAGCAGCTTCTAAACCTTCAACGGATAAGGCATCGGTACGTGCCATCACCACAAAATCTGGATCGACTTTGGCATCAAGCGCCGCTTTAAGACGGTCAACCATCTCGGCGGTTGATACGATTTCTTTGTTTGGACGGTGACCACAGCGCTTTTGTGCCACTTGGTCTTCAATATGCACGGCAGCAACACCTGCTTTTTCCATCTTTTTGATGGTTTGCGAGATATTAAATGCACCGCCCCAACCGGTATCGATATCGACCAATAGTGGTGTATCCACCGCATTGGTAATACGGCTGGCATCTTCTAATACGTTATCAAGGCTGGTCATGCCTAAGTCTGGTAGGCCGTATGAGGCGTTTGCCACGCCAGCACCTGATAAGTAAATGGCTTTGTGACCAACTTGTTTGGCCATCATGGCGGTATAGGCGTTGATGGTACCGACAATTTGTAGCGGCTGGTTATTTGATTTTTGTGCTAAGAGGGCTTCGCGAAAGCGCTTGCCGGCAGAATAAGTGCTCATAATCAGTCCTTTGAATAGAAGGGGGAGGGATAACTTGTTTTTATGTAGATTGTATTTTCAATAAGAATAGCCCTAAATTGGCCAATAAGGAAGAGGGGTATAAAGCGATATTGATTACAAATACTAAATATTATATGTGTTTTTACTAATACTATTCATAAAATGATTATGGTTATTTAAATTTTGATGGTTTATCTTAAGCCGTATTTAAAATATGCAAAATAGAGCAATCAAAAACCAGATGCTTTTTTACAAAAAATTACAATTTGTGTAGAAAATACAGCTGATAAAGAATTAGATCACTCGGCGATAGGTGATACCACGCTCTTCATAAATGGCATAAATCACCTCAAGTAAGGTAGTAAAGGCTGGGTGCGTGGGGGTAGTAAGGCTACAGATGTAAATCGGTGAGGTGGCATCTTCATGAATTAAGGTGCGGTAACTGATTTGCTCAGAGCGTACTGATTTTAGGCTATCAGGCACTAACGTTATGCCTTCACCGGCGGCTACCAAGCCTAATGCCAACTGAATGTCACTAACCGAGGTGGTGTGATGCGGTAAGGCTGAGCGCTTGGCAAACAGATGCAGCAGCGGCTCGCTAATAAGACTAGGGTCTGTGTTTTGAGCCTCAGTTGTTGAAGCGCTGGCAAGTTGAGGGACAGGAAGATGGGTTTGGTGGTATAAGATAACTCGGCTATTTTGCAGCTGTGATAAGTGAATATCATGGCTGCCAGCCAGTTCATGAGTATTGGGAAGGGCGGCGACGTAGCGTTCATGACGCAGTAACAGCTGATAAATATGCTCATCGTTATGGGCAAATCGGCCAAAACCCACGTCAATCTCGCCGGCCTTGAGCGCACCGATCTGTTTGAAGGAACTGATGTCTTTTAAATGCACCTCCAAATTCGGCAAGCGCTGCTTTAACCTTGAAATAACCGTCGGTAATAAGCCATAAAGCACTGAGGGCACAAAGCCAATGTTTAGGGTATCTGGCGGATGCGCGATTTTTTGGGTCAGACTGATGGTGCTATCGAGCTCTTTTAAGATGATATCAATTTTTTCATAAAAAAATCTGCCCGCCTCAGTCAGCTGTAACGGACGATGATAGCGGTCAATGAGGATAACGCCCAGATCATCCTCTAACTGCTTGATTAAGCGGCTTAAAGTCGGCTGTGACAGCTGGGTTTGTGATACTGCCTCACTAAAGCTTTTTAAGCGTGCTACGCTATGAAAGGCGGTTAATCTTTTTAACTGCATCACTCACTCACCATACGTTAAAACACATACATTGCACCAAATAGTGCTTACTTAAACACAATCTCGCGACCATCTTCTAATACCATAGCGCCATTGGTTATCTCAATTTCAATATTTTGTGGATTTTGAATGGCTTTCATCACATTGATGTCAGTTATGCTCACATCCGCCTCCATTTTCCGAGACTGTTTGGGCAACATGGGCTGATCAAATAGGGTAAAAGGAATGACCACCGGCTTGGGTTTTTTGAATGCCGGATAACGCAGCATTAAAGTGCCTTTAAAGCTTTTTACAGCTGTTTGCCCTTCATTTGACAGCACAAAAGACAATTTAACATTATTCAAACTGTCGTTTTCACTGGTTTTGGCCGGCAGTAGGGTTATCGGATAGTTATCAGGCTGCACAGCTGTGGTTACGGGGCTTTTTTTACCTGTGGGATTATCCGGATGCAGTGCTTCGTACTTTCGCTGCTGCTCTAATGCCCGGCCAATGGTAATTCTAGGGACAGCGCCTTTTTCATAAGCGTCACTTAAACGCATCCGTAGCATATAACGGCTTAGAAGCTGGCGATCTTCTTCTGAAAGCTGCTCTAAGGTGTCACCCAATTTGTCTTGCCACTTCTCGGCATCGGTAGGAATGGTCTGCATCATTGGGTTTTGGGTGCGCGTATCACAGCCTGCCAAAGCAGTGAGGGTGGCCAGCACAACTGCGCTCACAAAAGGACGTACGGGATTTAAGGTCATGGCACTTACTCCAGTTATCTATCTAAGGGGCCAAAAGAAAATCACCAAAAAACGTGCCAAAAAAGGCCTATTGTCGCTATTAAGATAGCATACAACGAAACCTTTGGATTGTAATTGTAATTACAATTCTAACCCTAATCCAACCCTGCGCTTAAGCCAGCTAAATATGAGGGGGTATAAAAAAAGACCTTACGGCTATTGTAAGGTCTTTTAAAGAGGTTAAACAGAGAAGTTTTTTTAGATTAGGCCAAATAATTGCGCCATAAACAACAAAGCAATACCGCCTAAGAAGATCAAGCCGGCAATACTGTACAGCTTCATGCCAGCTGATAGGTGCTGCTGATCTTTGGCTAGTGAGTAATTTAACCAACCAAAAATTGGGGCTGAAACAAAAGCTGTAATCATAGCAAACTTTAGCATAGCGCCCAGCTGCCCGGTAAAGAAGGTGATAATAATATAGCCGCCCACAATACAGTAGGTGGTCCACAGGATGATTTGCTGTTGTGAAATATTGGCATCGTCTTTGATTAAACGTAAGCTTTCGGCATTGATACGGCCATAACCATCAGCACAGGTAATGGTGGTACCAAACATCACCATAAAGGCCACAAAGGCTACCAATAGACGTGACCACTCACCAATGGTGGCCGTGTACATACTAATCAGCTGCCCCACATAAGCACCGCCTTGGGTCTGGATTTCAACACCTGAGCCATACTGTACAAACACACCCAATGCCAAAAATACCAGTGCCAATAAAGAGGTGGCGATAAAACCGACATTAAAGTCAATTAAGCCCTGACGGTGTGTGGTGTGGTCCGATTTTACTTTGGCTGAAATCCACATAGAATTAATCGCTGAGAACTCAAGTGGTGCTGGCATCCAGCCCATTAAGGCCACAATAAAGCCCAAGGTGGCCAAATTCCAAGGTGAGGCGGCCACAAAATCTGGTGCCATAATGGTAGGCTTGCCTGCCGCAATAATCACCGCAGCTAACGTGGTCACAGTCAGCGCCACCATAATCCATTTGGTAAGCTTATCAAGCATCTTGTAGTGACCGAGAATCAAAAATAGCCAAGACACGCCCATGACGATAATCGACAAAACACCATTAGATAGCCCCCAGCTTTCAGGCAACATAAACCCTAGGATAACTGCCGCCAATAGCGCCACTGCACCGGTGCTAATGACCGAAGCTGCCAAAGATAAGATAAAAAATGCCCACAGATATAGGCGTGATTTTTTGGCATATCCGGCAACCAACGACTCTCCGGTTTCATAAACATAGTCGGTACCGAATTTAAAAAAGGGATATTTAAAAAAGTTGGCGAGGATAATCATAATCGCCAATTGCCAACCATATAACGCGCCAGCTTGTGTCGATGAGATAAGATGTGAGCCCCCAATGGCCGCTGAGGCCAGTAAGATACCGGGACCAAAAGCTTGCCAATTAATGCCTTTGTCTTTGGGCGAGGCGTGAGTCGAAGATGTGCTCATAGCAGGTTAACCTTAATTTGTGCTTATTTTAAAGGGCTTGGTTTATAAGATTACTCATAGGTGCAGTAGGTGTATTTTTTAAATTTATTTAAGTTTTTACTAGCAAAGCGCTAGGCAAGAATCCCTGTCAGCTGTGCCATAAACAATAAAGCGATACCCGCTAAAAAGATAAGGCCTGAGATACTATAAAAGGTCATAAGCGGTGACAGTCGTTGCTGACTTTTAATCAATGAATAGTTGAGCCAGCCATACACAGGGGCTAACACAAAGGCTGAAATCATCGCAAACTTAAGCATGATATCAAGCTGACCTTTGAAAAAGGTGATAAGAACAAAGCCGCCTAAGGCTGAAAAGGTGGTCCACCAAAAAATCTGGGTTTGCGAGGCCTCGTTTGGATTGTTATTAATCAAACGCATCCCTTCAGCAATAGAGCGGCCATAACCATCGGCACAGGCAATGGTGGTGCCAAACATCACCATAAAGGCCACAAACGCCACCAATAACTTGGACCAATCGCCAATGGTGGCGGTATACATATTCATTAATTGAGTAATGTAAGCGCCGCCTTGGGTTTGAATCTCGGTCCCTGTGCCGTATTGTACAAAGACCCCAAGCGCTAAGAAAAACAGCGCCAAAATGGCACTTGAGATGTAGCCGGCATTGAAGTCAATTAAACCTTGGCGGTGGGTAGTGTGATCGGCTTTTACCTTTTCTTTGGTCCACATCGAGGTCATGGCCGCAAATTCAAGCGGTGCTGGCATCCAACCCATTAAGGCCACGATAAAGCCCAGCGAAGCCATATTCCAAGGCGAAGCGGCTATGAAATCTGGTGCCATAACTGTCGGCTTACCCGCTGCAATCATAACAGCAGCAATGGTTGAGACAATTAAAGCGGCCATAATCCACTTATTGAACTTATCGAGCAGCTTGTAGTGGCCCAACACCAAAAACAGCCAAGAGACGCCCATAACGATAAATGACAGTACCGTCATCGAGGGACTGATACTTGAGGGCAACATAAAGCCCAAAATAACCGTGGTTAACAAGGCCACAGCACCCACGCTAATAAGCGCTGACGCTAACAAAAGCAAGGTATATAACCAAAGATATACCCGCGATTTTTTGGCGTAACCGGCAATTAGTGACTCCCCTGTGTCATACACATAATCGGTGCTGAATTTAAAAAAGGGGTATTTAAAAAAGTTGGCGAGAATAATCATAATCGCCAATTGCCAGCCATATAACGCGCCAGCTTGTGTCGATGAAACAAGATGTGAGCCACCAACAGCGCCAGTAGCTAGCAAGATGCCAGGGCCGAAGATACGCCAGTTAAATTTATCCGAGTTTTGATCTAAATTAGGGGATGCTGCGCTCATAAACACCTCGAATGAGTCAGAAAGCTTAGATCAGCGCAACTGGCAGTGGTGGCAGTAATCATAAGCGCTAAGCTCAGCTTTCAAAAAACTCAATATACTATCACGTATAGTATTGCAACTAATTGAATATGGTTATGACCGACCACTCCTTTAGTTATAAAACCCACAGCAGAAGCAGAACGTATCATTAAAAATACACTTAAGTTAACCCTAAGTTTGCTGATAGCATATTTTATAACTATATTTTATCTATTAAGCAAGCACTGCATAAAATAAGTAACTTCCCTTCTAACTAATTAGGGATTAGGATAAGCAAGCACGCAAAGGAAAATTGCGGCTTATAAGAACCGGCCTTAACGCTTATTTATTCAAAAATAACAAAAGGTTAAGGCTTAATAATAATCACAAGGAGCGTCACATGCTTTACCAAACCCCAAATACTGACAATAGCTTGGTTAAATTCCGCGAAAAATACGATAACTTTATTGGCGGAGAGTGGGTTGCTCCCATTGATGGTGAGTATTTTGATAACACCAGTCCTATCGACGGCAAACTCATTTGCCAAGTTGCCCGTTCAAAAGCTGCCGACATCGAAAAAGCCCTAGATGCTGCACATGCGGCCAAAGAAGCTTGGGGCAAAACCAGTGTCACAGAGCGCTCAAATATCTTGCTAAAAATCGCTGACAAGATGGAAGAAAATCTTGAAAAAATCGCGGTGGCCGAATGTTATGAAAACGGCAAACCAGTTAGAGAAACCCTAGCAGCAGATATCCCTTTATCTATCGATCATTTGCGTTATTTTGCCGGCGCCATCCGTGCCCAAGAAGGCGGTATCAGTCAAATTGATGAAGATACCGTAGCCTATCATTTCCATGAGCCCTTAGGTGTGGTCGGTCAGATTATCCCTTGGAACTTCCCTCTACTTATGGCGATTTGGAAAATTGCTCCGGCATTGGCTGCAGGTAACTGTATCGTACTTAAGCTGGCTGAGCAGACGCCTGCCTCAATCTTGTATTTAATTGAAACCATTGGGCTGGCAGACATCTTGCCAAAAGGCGTATTAAACGTGGTCAATGGCTTTGGGGTAGAGGCAGGCAAGCCACTTGCGTCAAACCCTCGTATTAGCAAAATCGCTTTCACAGGTGAAACCACCACCGGTCGCCTAATCATGCAATACGCCAGTGAAAACATTATTCCTGTTACGCTAGAGCTTGGTGGTAAGAGTCCTAATATCTTCTTTGCAGACATCATGGATGAAGACGATGATTTCTTAGACAAGGCGGTAGAGGGTCTGGTGATGTTTGCGCTCAACCAAGGTGAGGTCTGTACGTGTCCTTCACGTGCACTGGTGCATGAGAGCATTTATGATGAATTTATCAAACGCTGTATTGAGCGCGTTAAAGCCATTAAACTTGGCAACCCGCTAGATACCGAAACCATGGTCGGTGCGCAAGCCAGCTCAGATCAGTTAGAAAAAATCTTATCTTATCTAGATATTGGTAAAAAAGAAGGTGCTAAAGTGCTGGTCGGCGGTGAGCAGGCCAAGCATGAAGGCGATCTTGCCAGCGGCTATTATGTGCAGCCTACTATCTTTGAGGGCACCAACGACATGCGCATTTTCCAAGAAGAAATCTTTGGACCTGTGCTGGCGGTAACTACCTTTAAGGATGATGAGGAAGCATTACGCTTGGCTAACGATACCTTGTATGGCTTAGGCGCAGGTATCTGGACCCGCAACGTGCATAAAGCTTATCGCTTTGGCCGTGGCATCCAAGCAGGCCGTGTATGGACCAACTGCTACCACCTATATCCGTCACACGCAGCCTTCGGTGGCTACAAGCAGTCAGGTATTGGTCGTGAAAACCATCTAATGATGCTAGATCATTATCAGCAAACCAAAAATATGCTGGTCTCTTATAGCACCAAGGCGATGGGCTTCTTTTAAAACCTAAATTCAACTCTTTATCAACTTACCAAAGCAATCTATCGTCAGGTGGATTGCTTTTTTTAATTTTAAGGTGCTCATTACCAAACCATAATGACAAGGCCGAATATTTTAGGAGTACAAATTATGAAAGTTGATGCCACGCCAGCCTGCATTGAGCTCATTGAGTTATTAAAATCTAAGCATGGCGATCTGATGTTCCACCAATCTGGCGGCTGCTGTGATGGCAGCTCACCTATGTGTTATCCGCTTGGTGAGTTTAAGACAGGAGGGCAGGATGTGCTGGTAGGCGAGATTGGCGGCTGTCCTTTTTATATGGGCAAGGCTCAGTTTGAACTATGGCAGCATACTGACTTAACGATAGATGTTGTGGCCGGACGCGGTGCTAGCTTCTCGCTTGAGATGCCTGAGGGCAAGCGCTTTATTGTGCGCTCTGAGATTTGTCAGATTCAAAGTTAAGCCCGCTCTAAGTGCTAAAAAAAGTTAATTTATTTGCAGTAAATCATCTAAAAAACCGAGTCTAAACCGCTCGGTTTTTTCCATTTATATGGTCCTATGCTCTGCATTGACTCTAGCCGACACATAGACTGAGCAATTACAACTTATAACGCTTAAGATACTAACTATCAATATAAGACAGCTATCATAGTCATATATTTGTAATGAAATATTTCAAGCCCTGATTTAGCTAAAGAGTACTGGGTAAATTGATTTTATAAGGATAAATCCGCATGATAAAACTTAAAACATTGGCCACAGGATTTACTGCTATATTTTTGAGTGTAGCTGTTGTGGGCTGTGCATCGACACCTCTGGATACTCGAGGGATGCACTATCCTAATGGTACCTATGATAAAAAAGGGCATAATACCCATAAGCAGAACAAAAAGCATCAAAACAAAAAATATAACAAGAGCGAGTACAACCAAGGTAATGCCGAACGACTGGCCACACGTAAGCTAAATGCAATGGGTTACCAAGTACAAAAAGTCGACTATAAACAAAAGCAAGGCATTGTCAAAACCACCGCTTATCGAGGTGGCAAAAAATACAAGATTGACTTAGCTTATCCCAGCATGAATGTGGTAAAAATGAAAAAAGACTAGTAGCGAAAGACTAGTAGAGCAGGCCACTTGGTATTAACGGCTGCGCAGACTATCAATATAATCAGCCCAGTGCTGCATCATTTGAGTACGTGTGCTTATTTCATCCAATCGGTTGTACGCTCCGCCATGGGTATCCTTGATCCTGTGGCCGAGCTGTAGCTCAGTGACAATGTCTGAATAGCGAAGCTCGGGCTGCTCCATAAGCAGTGTCTTGGCGGCGGCTCGAAATCCATGCGTACAATGTTTTCCCTTGTAACCCAGCCGGTGAAATGCCTGAACCAAAGTGGCCTTACTCATATAAGCATTGCTTGAGCTGCGTATCGAGGCGAACACATAAGGCTTGTCACCGGTTATTTTTTGGATGTCACGCAGGCGAGTAATCACCTGATCTGCTAAAGGCACCACCAAGCTTGAAACCATATCTTCACGCCCTTCGCCTTTGGTTGGTGAAAAAACCCAGAGCTTATGCGCCCAATCAATCTCATCCCAGCGCATAGAGCGTAAATCAATACTGCGCACAAAGACATAAGGCAATAAGTTCATTGCCATTAACGTCAGCTCACTTGCTGCAGTAAACGTCGCCATGTCCTTCAATAAAGCGGCAAACTCATCGGGTTTGGTCAGTGCTGGCAAGTGTTTTCCTGAGCCCGCTGGTGCCAGCTCTCCACGGGTATAAATGGCGACATTGGTGTCACATAACCCACGAGCCACGGCGAATGAAAACACCTTTTCGGTATATAAACGGGTACTGGCACCCACAAAGGCAGCTTCATTATCGTTATTTTGAATAGACTCACAAACATTCAAGATGGTTTCACTGGTGATGTCATTCATCCTCAAGTTACCAATCTCGGCGCACATATAACCCAGACACAAATCCCAAAACTTTAAGGTTGACTCGCTAAAGGTGCGCTTGCCGGTCTTACGTTGGCGGCGGCTATTGATTTTATTATCACGCCAAGCTGCAGCAATCTCAGCAAACGTGGCGTTTGTTAGATGCGCATATTTATTAACCTGCTTTTGCTGACGTATGGCTTTAGGGTCGGTGCCATTTCGCACCATATCCAATATAGACTCAGCTTTGGTTCTTGCCTCATGCAGGCTGATACCTTCCACAGAACCCAACGTCATACGCGGACGTTTATTGGGCTGATGTGGATGGGGGTAACGCAGATAATATTCTTTTTTGCCATTGGGATAGATACGTACACTAAGTCCGGGTACGCCAGCGACTGCGACCAAATAATCTTTGTCACGGCACTCAAGTCTATTAATATCCCGTCTATTATGAATAACCATACTTCTCACTTTGTTGTTTTTTCATATAAATAGGAGCACACATTTTTGTACAATCTTCGCTTTTATTGTGCTAAAGTATTGTTAGTAATCTTCATCACGCCTAACGCCTAGCACTAAAGGCATACAGTTTAATAATCACCGTCTTTTATCTGTAGTCTTGCCTCTAAAATCCAGTACTAAACATCCTATTATTTGGACACCAAACTGGATACCAAAATCATCTTTATAAAAATAAAACCCTTATATATAAAAGCTTTTATGCATAATCATCCCCAAGTGTACCTTGGGGATGATTTAAGTTATTATAGAGCAAATTAACTACAAATACTGGCTATAGGTGATGCATTTAATAAAAGAAGTAATTTTTAATAAAAATTAGAGGCGCCTGTACTTGCACAGAATTATAAAAGTAGGGGTGTATTACTGTTCTGTGCAAATACAGGCGCTTGTCTTTTTTGATGATGATAAGCGTCAAAATAGCACAGTCATATCATAACTATTGCGGTTTAGAGATGGCACGCCACAAAATATTGAACAAATCATCAAAACTGTCCGTAAGCGGCGTATTGGCTTTGCGAACCACTTGCATCATACCAATACGCATCACAAACCCCATAAACACATCGAATAACACATATAAAGGCACGCTATCATTTAACACACCACGTTTTTGTCCATCTAGCAAGACACTGGTAAATGCCTTAATCAGCTCTTCATTTTCATAGATAGATATTTTACGAATGTCCGTGGCAGATATCGAAGTAAGTACCATGACGGCATCAGGGTGGGTATCCACAAAGTCAAAAACCACCCAAAGTGTTTTTCTAATTCTATCCTCCACACTATCAATACCTTGCAAATGATCCATCATGCGTATAGCGAGCCGGCCGAGTACTCTATCCATAATAGTATGGAACACGGTCTGCTTATCCCCAAAGTACTTATATAAAGTTTGCAATGAGACGTTGGCCGCCTTGGCAATTTGGATCATGGTGACCTCTTGCGCATTATCACCGGCAAACAACTGATGTACTGCTTTTTCAATGTTATCCAATGTGGCAGGGCGTATCTTGGATAAAGGCGCAAGTGCTTTGTCATTGAGCCTCTCATTTTTTTGGCTTGCCTTTGCTAAACTCTGGTTCACGTCACATCCCAATAAAATAGTAATAATAATTACTATTTTAGTATAAGTCGTTGCTTAAATAAATATACTTTTGTAGTATGAAAGCTCAAAGGATAGATATATAAGCCTAAAATGTTTTTTATACGGGATAATATATGGTAATTTAAATTACCATAAAAACCCTAAACCTCGTTAAGGAATGACGGTATGAGTATTGATGCTTTTAAAAGTAATTGGATGACTGAAGAACATGAAATGGTATATGAAAGCGCCTTAAAGTTGTTCAAAAGCTGGGAAGATAAAGATGAGCAGTGGCGCGAGAACGGTAAAATTGATCGTGATGCATGGCTTGAGGCCGGTGAAATGGGCTTTTTATGTGCCTCAATGCCTGAAGAGTATGGCGGCGGCGGCGGTGATTTTGGTCATGAAGCCGCTATTTTGCTAGCCCAGGCTCAAGCCAATCAATCTGGCTTTGGAGGGATGGTTCACTCAGGTATCGTTGCCCCTTATATCCTCAAACATGGCACTCAAGAGCAAAAAAAGGCTTGGATTCCAAAATTGGCAACTGGCGAATATGTGGGCGCCATTGCGATGACCGAGCCGACAACAGGCTCAGACTTACAAGCAATTAAAACTTATGCCGTAAAAGAGGGCGATGACTATATTATTAATGGCTCAAAAACCTTTATCACTAACGGTCAACATGCCAACCTGATTGTATTGGCGTGTAAGACAGACCGTGAGAAGGGCGCACAAGGTGTCTCATTAATCGTTGTTGAAACCGATGGTTTAGAAGGCTTTGAGCGTGGCCGTAATCTTAAAAAAACCGGTTTGTCCGCTCAAGACACCTCAGAGCTGTTCTTTAGCAATGTCCGCGTGCCACAAAAGAACTTATTAGGTAGCATCGAAGGCCTTGGCTTTATCCAAATGATGCAAGAGCTGCCACAAGAGCGCCTTATTATAGCCTTAAGCGGTTGCGGTGCTATCAAACTGGCGTTAGAGCTCACCCTTGACTATGTCAAACAGCGTGAAGCATTCGGTCGTCCCATTTGGAAATTCCAAAACACTCGCTTTAAATTAGCCGAAGTACAAGCTGACTATTTAGCCGTACGTGCTCTGTGCGACTCTGCAGTGGAGGCCATGATAGAGGGCAAGCTTACGGCACCACAAGCGTCATTAATCAAATACTGGGTCACTGAAAAACAGTGTAAAGTAATCGATGAATGCTTACAGTTATTCGGTGGTTATGGTTATATGAGCGAGTACCCCATTGCCCGTATGTATGCTGATGCGCGCGTACAAAAAATCTACGGCGGTACTAACGAAATCATGAAAGAGCTTGCCTCACGCTTCATGTAACGCACCAGTTTGACTTATGTTTGGTGACTTAAAGACAATATCAAGTCACCAAATAGCTTTACTTAAGCTATCTTAGCGTAAACCAACCGTTCGACCATAAATGATATTAAGAATTAAAAAAGGGATTTTTATGACTGAAGTTGCCTATATTTATGACGCCATCCGCACACCTCGTGGCAAGGGTAAGAAAGATGGCTCGTTACATCAAGCCTCTCCAATTTGGCTGGTTCGCACACTATTAAAACAGATGCAGCAGCGCCACAACTTAGATACCAGTTTGGTTGACGATATCGTGTTAGGCTGTGTCACCCCAGTCGGTGAGCAGGGTTCTGACATTGCTCGTATTGCAGCGATTGATGCCGAGTGGCATCAAAGCGTGGCTGGGTTAACTCTGTCACGCTTTTGTGCCTCTGGTCTGGAGTCAATTAATTTAGCCGCTACCAAAGTTATGTCTGGTATGGAAGATTTGGTGGTTGCCGGCGGTGTTGAGTCTATGAGCCGTGTGCCTATGGGCTCAGATGGCGGTGCTTGGTATATGGATCCTCGTGTCAACGTTGCGACTCAGTTTGCGCCACAAGGCGTTGGCGCTGATGCCATTGCAACTTTGCGTGGGTTTAGTCGTGAAGATGTCGATGCCTTTGCCACAGAGTCGCACAGAAGAGCGGCTGCCGCTTGGGAGCAGGGCTACTATGATAAATCCGTGGTGCCGGTAACCGACATTAATGGTCTTTTATTATTAGATAAAGATGAAACCATTCGTCCTAATACTTCTGTAGAAACCTTGGCAAAATTAAATCCCTCATTTGCTATGCCTGGCAAGATGGGCTTTGATAGCGTTATTCTTGATAAATACACCACAATTGAGGATATCAATCACGTTCACCATGCGGGCAACTCATCAGGTATCGTTGATGGTGCTGCCTTGTGTCTAGTTGGTAGTAAAGCGGCTGGCGAGAAAGCCGGTCTGAGGCCACGCGCTAAGATTACTATGGCCTCTGTTATCGGTTCAGAGCCTACCATCATGTTAACCGGCCCAACTCCAGCCTGTCAAAAAGCTTTGGATAAGGCGGGCATGAGTGCTGCTGATATCGACCTTTGGGAAATCAACGAAGCCTTTGCTGCGGTCCCGATGAATACTGCTGCAGACTTTGGTGTTTCGCTAGATAAAGTCAACGTTAATGGCGGCGCTATCGCCATGGGTCATCCATTAGGGGCAACAGGCGCTATGCTTTTGACCACTGTCTTGGACGAGCTAGAGCGCCGTGACCTAAAGACGGCTATGATCACGCTCTGTGTGGGTGGTGGCATGGGTATTGCGACTATTATTGAGCGTGTTTAACCCGCAATTTATCAATGATAGGGGCACACTCTTCTAGGGTCTAAATACGGACAGAATACACGCCCTACATGACGTGTAGAAATAATAAGGACATAACATGAGCACAAACAGCGTAAACATCATTAATGCATTAAATAACTTCTCTGCAGAAGCAGACAACGGCATCATCACAGTTACCATCGATCAAAGCGATCGTAAAATGAACGTGATTGGCGATGGCTTTAACGAGGCATTTGCCACTTTGACCGATGCATTTATCAACGATACAGATGCAAAAGGCCTCATCTTAACCTCAGGCAAATCAACTTTTGTGGTGGGTGCTGATATTGATCAGTTGGCCAAGATTGAAAACGCAGAACAAGCATTTGAGTTAGTAGAAGAGCTAAAAACCAGCCTGCGTAAGCTTGAAACTGCCGGAAAACCAGTAGTGGCCGCTATTACCGGTACGGCTTTGGGTGGTGGTTTAGAATTGGCCTTGGCTTGTCATTATCGTATTGCTATTGATTCACCAAAGAACAAGCTGGGTCTACCTGAAGTGAAGCTGGGTCTATTGCCAGGCGGTGGCGGTACTCAGCGCCTGCCTCGTCTTGTTGGCATCCAAAAAGCACTTGAGCTAATGACTCAAGGCAAAGAGCTTCGCCCTCAACAAGCGGTAGAGCTCGGTGTTATTCATGATACGGCCAAAGACAACGAGGCGCTTATCAGCAAAGCCAAAGCCTGGATCAATAGCAACCCTAAAGCCTGCCAGCCTTGGGATGAAAGAGGTTTTAAAATCCCAGGAGGAGACAGCAAGCATCCTAAAGTGGTTCAGGTCTTCTCAATTGCCCCAGCCATGGCCAATCAAAAATCACATGGCAATTATCCTGCCATTACGCACATTTTATCTAGTGTGTTCGAGGGCTGTTTAACCGACATCGATAATGGTCTTAAAATTGAGTCGCGTTATTTTGTGGCTTGCGCTTTATCTGATGTGTCTAAAAACATGATCAACACCCTTTGGACACAGCTAAACAGCATCAAAAAAGGTCAGTCACGCCCTGCAGGGTTTGAGCGCTCTAAAGTGAGAAAAGTAGGTATCCTTGGTGCAGGTATGATGGGCGCAGGTATTGCTTATGTTTCTGCCAAAGCAGGCATAAATGTTGTGCTGTTAGATACCTCTATTGAAGCCGCTGAAAAAGGCAAAGACTACTCTAGCAAGCTGTTAGACAAGGCGATTGCCCGTGGTCGTTCCACGGAGCAGAAGAAACAGGCTTTATTAGATAAAATTAACACCACTACCGCTTATGATGACTTAGAAGACTGTGACTTGATTATTGAAGCGGTGTTTGAGGACATCGATATTAAAGCGGCGTGCACTCGCAATACTGAAGCGGTTATTGCAGAAACTGCCATTTATGCCTCTAACACCTCGACATTACCTATCACCGAACTGGCTAAGGCCAGCAAACGTCCCAACCAATTTATCGGATTACATTTCTTCTCTCCGGTAGATAAGATGCCTTTGGTTGAAATTATTGTGGGTGAAGAAACAGATGATGCCACTTTAGCCAAAGGCTTTGATTATGTGGGTCAAATTGCGAAGACGCCGATCGTGGTTAATGACAGTCGCGGCTTTTACACCTCTCGTGTGTTTGGCACTTATGTCTCAGAAGGTATTGCGATGCTCAGTGAAGGGGTGCATCCCCGTAGTATCGAAGTGGCTGGCATGAAGTCTGGTATGCCAATGCCGCCATTAGCCCTACAAGATGAGGTATCGTTAAGCTTATCTCTTCACGTGATGCAGCAGACCAAGCGTGCTTTACAAGCCGAAGGTAAACCCTTTAATGCGCATCCGGCCATGCCAGTTGTCGAGAAGATGGTAAAGGAGCTTGGCCGTGAAGGCAAGAAGGTAGGCAAAGGCTTTTATGATTATCCTAAAGACGGTGAAAAACGTTTATGGCCTGAGCTGACCAAGCTTTATCCCACCCAAGATAAGCAGCCCTCACAGCAAGACTTGGTGGACCGCCTACTTTATATCCAAGCCAATGAAAGCGCCAAATGCTTTGAGGAGAATGTGGTACGGACGGTTGCAGATGCGAATGTCGGATCAATCTTCGGTTGGGGTTTTGCGCCAAATCAAGGTGGCACCTTACAATTTATCAACTCTGTAGGTGTCAAAAACTTCGTTGAGCGTAGTCGCACGCTTGATGCCGCCTACGGTGAGCGCTTTGAACCTGCTAACATTTTAGTACAAATGGCTGAAAGGGGGCAGGAGTTTAGTGATGAGTAGCCGACGTTTAGATCAAATGGCGGATTGCCTTCAAGGCATCAAGGTAGTGGACTTAACCCGTAATTTGCCTGGTCCATTTGCAACCAGATTACTTGCAGATTTGGGTGCCCAGATTGTCAAGATTGAGCCGCTAAATGGGGACCCAGCCCGCGCGTTTGGTGAGCTATTTACCGCCCTAAACCACGGCAAAGACACTCAAAAAGTGGACTTTCGTGATGCAGCAGGTATTGAGGCCATCAAAGCGCACATAAAAGATGCGGATGTCATGCTAGATAGCTTCCGTCCAGGGGTATTAGAAGCCATCGGGTTAAGTGCAGAGACTTTACAAGCGCTTAATCCAAAACTTGTCATGGTGTCTATTACTGGCTATGGCGATGCCGATGCTGACGCGGTGACTCATGGTTGGCACCACAAAGCGGGTCATGACATCAACTTTATGGCGATGAGTGGCGTGCTCGATCAATTAAAGACAGCCGATGGCGGGCAGGCGATGCCCAATGTCCAGTTTGCAGATTTGGCAGGCGGCAGTGATACCGCCGTCATTGCTTTATTAGCGGCGCTGATTGCTGCTAAAGCCACGAGCAAGGGTCGACATATTAACATCAGTATGACTCACAGCTTATACCAGCATATGGTCATGCCAAAGGCGACGGGTAAGCTTATCGAGCAGATGACCGGCAAAAAACCTGCCCCCCAGTATGATTTTTTGGGAGGTCTATTGCCTTGCTACCGCCTGTACAAGACATCAGATGAGCGCTATATGGCTGTAGGCTCGCTTGAATTAAAGTTCTGGCAGGGGCTTTGCGACGTGCTGGGATTGGCCGATTTAAAAAATACGCATTGGCAACGTGGGGTGTTACCAAACATACCAGATAGTCGTGCTGCGATGAAAACAGTGGCCGACAAATTTTCCAGCCAGCCACTATCGCATTGGCAACAAGTCTTTGCTGACACTGATGTCTGTGTGACCCCTGTGCTAACGCTTGCAGAAGCACAACAGCATCCGTTATTTGCTCATCAAGATCAGTATGGGGCGACGGCGGGCTGGCAGGTGGTGCGTTAAATGTCTTCATATTTATAAGCTATACATGAAGCGTATTTGACATTAAATATATCTAGTAAAAATAGCTCGCTAGCCCCTCTAAAGTGGTTTGGATAAGTGGTTGGGATAAGTGGCTATAGCGGGCTGTTTTTATCTATGTTGTACGCACTTCAAGGCTGAGGTGCATTAATTAACCAGGGAAGGTATGTTATGAATAAGTTTTGGACTGAGTTTTATCCAGAAGGTGTCGCCAAGGAGCTGCCCCCTCTCAACCAATCATTGAATGACTTCTTCGATGACACCTTAACAAAATTTGCCAAAAATAAGTTTATGACCAATATGGGCGTGTCATATACCTATGCCGAAGTCGATCAGATGTCTAAAAACATCGCTGCATGGATTCAAAGCCTAGGATTGGCACAAGGCTCAACGGTTGGGATTATGATGCCTAACGTTAATCAGTACTTGCCTATAGTTATTGGCGCTTTACGCGCAGGTATGGTTCTAACTTTAATCAACCCTCTGTACACCTCACGAGAGCTAAAACATCAATTGATTGATGCCGATGCCAAGATTATTTTTATTCTAGAGCCGTTCGCCCATGGCCTAGACTCTATTATTGATAAGACCCCTGTTGAAACCGTCGTTGTCAGCGCCATTGGTGACATGTTAGGCACAGCAAAAGGCGCTTTGATTAACCTAGCCGCCAAACACCTCAAAAAAGCAGTGCCTAACTATGATCTATCAAGCTGCTCAAAGTGCCAAGAAGTTAGCTTTAAAGCGGTGTTAAAACAAGGCAAAAAGCTCAAATACACCCGTTGTGATAGCAAGCCTGATGACTTAGCTTTAATTCAATATACCGGCGGCACCACAGGCACGGCCAAAGGAATATTGATCACTCATCATAATGTGGTCTATGGCACCAAGCAGTATGATGAATGGTTTAAGCCGTTAAATTATGACGCCAATAAAGACGGTCAGTTAACCTCAGTTATTGCCCTTCCGCTGTATCATATCTTTGCTTTTATTATCTCTTTACTCGGATTTCGTACCGGACAACACTTCTTACTTGTCACCAATCCGCGTGACATTAACGCCTTTGTCAAATTGCTAAAAAAAGAACCATTTCATCTACTGCCAGCAGTGAACACCTTATTCCAAGCACTGTTAAATCATCCTGAATTTAAATCCGTTGATTTTTCAAACTTAAAACTGTCTTTGGCAGGTGGTATGGCAGCGACACCTGAAATGGCACGCAAATGGCTAGATACTACTGGCGTCCCCATTCATGAAGGATGGGGGATGTCAGAGACCCTCGGCGTGGGTACTGCCAATCCTTTAACCAATAAAGAATTTACCGGTACGATTGGTATGCCTGTCCCAGGCGTTGATATTAAGATATTTGATGATGAAGAAAATGTACTGGGTATGGGCGAAGAAGGGGAGATTGGCATTAAAGGCATGAATGTCATTAAAGGCTATCACAACCTAGATAACAGTAAGTTTTTTACCAAAGATGGCTATCTGAAAACAGGCGATGTGGGCGCTATCGATGACAAAGGCTACGTTAAGCTCTTTGATAGAAAAAAAGACATGCTCATTGTCAGCGGCTTTAATGTCTATCCTAATGAGATTGAAGGTGTTGTGGAGATGCATCCTAAAGTTAGAGAATGCTCAGTGGTGGGTGTGGAGGATGAACTACAAGGCCAATCTGTAAAATTATTTGTGGTATCTGACCACTCAAGCTTAACCAAAAAAGAGCTCTTTGAATTTTGTAAAAAGAATCTAGCCGCTTATAAGTGCCCTCGTCATATTGAGTTTATCGATGAGCTGCCTAAGTCTACAGTAGGTAAAATCTTAAGGCATAAGCTTCGTGCGAAGAGTAATCGTTAGCCGTTTTACATCGATTCTATGCCGTGGCGAGTACAAAAGGTGGCTCACGGCTTAAAAGCTGCAAATACAGCAAGATAATTTTTTTAGAATGCTATAAACTGCCTCGCTAACACTGAACATGCTCATTGAAATAAAAGGCACCTTGCTATGGAACACGCACAAACCGCTACAGAACAAAAACCCGTATTCATGCCACGCGTTGGTAGTGACAATTTAGTAAAAACGGACATGGTTCGAATTGAGCGGCATGTGGGATTTGCAACCAGACAAAAGAAAAAAACCCTTAACGACTTGCACCGAGTCATCAAAAAGAAATACGGCTTTAAAAATGTGCTGGAGCTGTCTAGCAAATCCGGCAATAAGTTAAGCTTTCCTTTAAGCCCGGTGAGCCTTAAGATCACCAATGAAGAAGATGGTCAACAATACAGTGTAGAGAATGCGTATCAAGCCAGCAAAGTATTTAAAGGTGGTGGTCCCTTTGTAGATTTGTTAGATGCCGCACCCAGACAGGCCAAAAAAGATGAGCGCCTTATAAGCTCAGGAGAAATCACTGGCTATGATTACTTTGGTATGGTCTGGGGGCTTGAGCCTTTAACGGTGTTTTATGACTGGCTGTATGTGAATGCCTTAAAACAAAATCCGCACTTGCATCAAGAAGTACTACAGTATCAAGCCTTTACTGACATCTCATTTAACCCAAAAAAGAATGTGCATTGTCCGGCCTATTCGCTGGCGATGTTTGTGGCCTTGCATAAGCGCGAGCTGTTAGAGGGCATCGAGGACCCAGGCACCTTCTATGATTTGGTCACTGGGTTTGAGCTGAGCAATACTGAGCATCTTTTGCAAGAAGGCTGGTTTTAGAGCGCATACCGCCATATAAAGATACAGATTAAAATGGCTTAGAGGTACCAAACTCTTTTTTCATAAAATCAATAAATGAGCTGACCCGCTGCGACAGTTTTCTATTTTTATAGTAGACCAGATTAATGGGCTGCTGCATTTTTATGGTGCTTGATACAAACAGCTCAATCAAGCGTCCTTCTTTAATATCTTGCTGGGTCATAAAGTCAGATAAGCAGACAATGCCAGTACCGCATAAAGCCAGTTGTCTTAAGGTCTCACCACTATCGGCCTTGATATTGGTCTGAGCGTGAAATAGGTTATTAAAGGCATCATATATTGGCCAATCATTAAGCTTAGGTAGAGCATTAAATCCCAGTAGCTGATGGTGAGCTAAGTCTTCTACACTTTGCGGTGTGCCCTGTCGCTGTAAATAGGCTGGGCTGGCTAGAATTCGAATCTGACTTAAGCCCAGCGGCGTGGCATTTAAGGTGGAGTCTTTTAGCTCGCCAATACGTATCGCCACATCGGTGCGTTCTTCTAATAAATCCACCAAGTTTTCATTGCTTACCAGCTCAATATCGATCTGGGGATAGGCTTGACTATATTTTGTCATCAACGGCGCAATGACATGCAGCATAAAAGGCGTGGCCGCATCAATTCTTAGCTTGCCTGAGGGCACCGCTTTATTTTTTATCAGCATATCCTCCGCGGCCTCTAAATCATTTAATACACCGCGTATCCGTGCCAAATACATCTCGCCCTCTTGGGTCAGCGCCAAGCGTCTTGTTGTCCGTCTAAACAAGGCGGTGTCTAACTTTTTCTCCAATCTTGCTAACGATCGGCTGACCGCTGATACCGTAACATCGAGGTATTCTGCTGCTTGGCTGATGCTGCCGGTATCCACAATACTTATAAAGGTATCGAGCTCATTAAGGGTAACTTTCATTATTGACTCTTATGCAAAAGAATTTTGATTTACTATGCCTTCTTATCAATTAACTGTCTATATATACTGTCTCTCAACAAGCAATACTGCTTAGGACGCTCATAGTGACAACAAAAGACAGGTGAATTATATGACACTTCCAAGATTCGGTTTAGGTACATTTAGATTGCAAGGCCAGACGGTTATCGACTCAGTAACCAATGCGCTAGATTTAGGCTATAGAGCCATAGATACTGCCCAAATATATGGTAATGAAGCAGACATCGGAGCGGCAATAAAAAACAGCGGTATTGCTGTCGACTCAATCTATCTTACCACCAAGATTTGGGTGGATAATCTATCTAGACAGGCGCTTATTCCCAGTCTTGAACAAAGCTTAGATAAACTGGGCGTCAATAGCGTGGACTTAACCCTCATTCATTGGCCCGCGCCCTCAAACCCTGTACCACTTGAGGTGTACATGAGTGCCCTAGCTGAGGCAAAAAGTCTGGGCTTAACCAAGAAAATCGGCGTCTCTAATTTTAATATCGAATTATTAAAACAAGCCATCGATGTGGTGGGTGCTGAAAATATCGAAACCAACCAAATCGAGCTTAGCCCGTATCTACAAAACCGTAAGCTGGTTGATTTTATGCAGCAACAAGGCATAAAGGTCACCTCATACATGACGTTGGCCTATGGCAAAGCGCTAAAAGATGCTGTGATTCAACGAATCGCTGAGCAAAACCAACAAACACCTGCGCAAGTTATTTTAGCGTGGGCATTGGCCAAAGGGTACGCGGTTATTCCTTCATCCACAAAGCGTGAAAATCTCGCCAGCAACTTACAAGCCCAACATATCACGTTAAGTGATGAGCAGATGGCACAAATTGATCAATTAGAGGCCAACAGCCGTGAAGTCGATCCTGAGGGTCTGGCACCCATTTGGGATTAATGTTTTGACATTCAAATAGAGGCCAAGACCTCTGGCTTTAAAATGATTAAATAGATACAGAGTAACTAACATGACAAACATATTAATCTTAAATGGCGGCAAAAACTTTGCCCATTCACATGGCAAGCTTAATGACACCATGACGCAGGCGGCAAAAGCGCATCTGCTAGATTTGGGACATCAGGTACAAATCACCCACATTGATGCCGGCTATGAGGTAGAAGAAGAGATACAAAAGTGGCTGTGGGCAGATGTGGTCATTCAGCAGACGCCGGCTTGGTGGATGGGTGTGCCTTGGATCGTCAAGAAGTATATCGACGAGGTATTCACTCTAGGTCACGGCCGCTTATATCAAAGCGATGGGCGCACGCGCCAAGACCCTGAGAAGAACTACGGCTCGGGCGGATTATTACAAGGCAAGCAGTATATGCTTTCGGTGACTTGGAATGCCCCTGCCATTGCCTTTACCGACCCTAAGCAGTTCTTTGAGGGTGCTGGCGTGGATGGGGTGTATATTGCCACTCACAAGGCCTATCAATTCTTAGGCATGACCCCATTACCCACTTTTATGAGCAATGATGTTATTAAAAATCCGACCATTGAGAGGGACATACAAGACTATCAAGCGCATTTGACGGCGGTTTTTGCCCAGTAGCCATCATTGTTGAGCCGACAGACAAAGCCATTTCAACAACCATGTCAATAACCATTTAAATAAATTTATTTAAATGGTTATATTTTTTTGTTTAACTGCTATAAATCACGCCAACCATCCAAATTTATAAGCTAACCCACCAACAGATAGCGCCACTGTGCCGGTAATAATGCCGCCCCAAGCAAAGTCTACTAACGCCGCAGAGGTGCTATAGTCTTTAAACAAGGCAAGAGCAGTGAAGTCAAAAGTACCATAAGCCATAAGACCAATTAGAGCGCCCATGCCAAAAAATTGCCAAAGCGGCGCATGTGCTTTAAGCTGAGGGTAAATCACCAGCACGCATAGCGCAAAAATATAAAACAAATAAAACACCGCCGCAGCTCGCATATTGGGCGTGTCAGACAACAAATGACCAATACGGGGCTGATAAAATGTCTGTGTCATAGATTTTAGCCATACGCTATCGACCAAGACAAAGACAATCACTGAGCTGAGATAGATCCAAACGTAAGCTAAATTCATGATGAAATTTCCTTTTCGTAAGCGTTTAAACGCCCTTGATCAAAGCCGTTACCGATTGTCAGGCTTGACGGCTTTGACCTGTACCACGCCAATAGTGCGCTCTAAAAACCCTGCTTCACAATAGCAAAAGTAAAACTGCCACAGCCTGATAAACGCCTCATCATAGCCCATAGCTCGGATATCCTCTAAATGAGCCATAAATGCATGACGCCAATCTCTTAAGGTTTGGGCATAATCGTAGCCATAATCGATAAGTGATTTCACCACCATATCTGTTTGCTGCGTAAATTGATTGCTGATTTCTTGGTTGGACAGCAAACAGCCGCCAGGAAAAATATGCGACTGAATAAAATCAGCAGAACTTAGGTAATCGTCATATCCTTGGTCATTAAAGGTAATGGCTTGCAGGGCCATAATGCCATTCGGCTTTAGCAGTGCATTACATTTTGCAAAAAAGGTAGGCAGATATTCATGGCCCACAGCCTCTACCATCTCAATGCTAATGAGCTTGTCATATTGACCCTCTAGATGGCGATAATCTTGCTTTAATAGCGTGATTTTGCTGCTCAGTCCTGCTTGATGAACGCGGCGTTTTGCCTCCTCATATTGAGCATCAGATATGGTGGTTGTCGTGACCTGGCAGCTATAGTGCGTCGCGGCATAAATGGCAAATCCGCCCCAGCCTGTACCGATTTCAATCACATGATCCTCAGGCGTTAGCTCTAACAATGTGCAGAGTGTTTTTAATTTATGTTGCTGAGCCTCATAAAGCGTTGCCTCCGGTGCTGGATAAATGGCGGAGGAATACATCATACTATCGTCCAAGAACGACTGATACATGTCATTACCAAGGTCATAATGCGCTAGGATATTCGATTTTGAATTGCTGACTGTATTTGAACGAGATTTATGTTTTTTAAACTCAAAGGTTTTGGTCAGCTTGCTAAGCTTACCGTCAAGTTTATGGCTTATCTTTTTATTGCGGGCACCAAGTCGAATCAAAGCGGTGAGGTCATCCACCTCCCATTCACCGTTAATATAGCTGTCTGCAAGGGCAATATCGCCACCTGTGATCAGCTTGCGATAGAAGTCTTTATTATGCACCTCTAGCACGGCATGAAGCGCATGATTGCCTGCCACCTCACCACTAAATTTAGGGTTTAATTTTTGAGGTTTGTTGCCAAAGGTAAAGGTGTTGTGCGTTTTACGGCGTTTTCTAGTTTTATTGGAGCCTTGGCCTTCAATAACCGTGATGCTGCCAAATTGTAAGTAAGATAAGGCTTTAAATAAGACACGGCGAGACACCACATCAATACCAAGCTTAAAAGGGGTTAGCGTAGGGCTATTTGTCACACGCTTGACCAATGAGTGCGTTTTTCTGTCTGTAGAGTGGTGTGGCTGTATTAACATTTTAGGCTCTCTAATTTGATCATTGTGTTGCCGGCTAGCAACATGAGCGGCTTGTTTACTGCCCTGTAATCGCTGGTTGTAACCCATGTAAGGTACTTTTTTTAAGGCGTATATTAACAATGCATGCCAGTAAATACGGCCCATCGAGCTGTAATTCATAACAGGATTGTTGTTAAGGGTTTTGGTAATATTTGAAACGGTCATGGCTTGAGGCGTCATGTTGATACCGGCCTCAAACACCTTGCCTCTGCTGCTGTCTGATACTTGAATGCTTAATATGAGCTGCTTTAATCCAAGCGGATTATCTACGAGCTTAACCTTCCAAGTGTATGTTTGGTCAAGAGGGTTAAAGGGTGAGACATGAAAGCCTTTATTGTGGCTAAATTCGCTGATATTGCCGTCTAGTTTGAACCCATAAAAATGACGTTTGTCCCATGGTGTATTGCTAATCTCTGCCAACAGATGACTGACATCGCCCTTAGCATCAAAGCCAATATATAAGTTAACAGGACTAAAATAAAACCCCAAATTTCGGCTTACTACCAGTGCTAAGATGTCGCCGCTAGGCGCGCTATCGGTCAATCGCTGAAACTGTTGTAAGACTTTATATTGCCACTGCTGTGCTTGTCGCTGTTTATCCGTAAGATCATCTGTTACATATTGTGCATTATATTGCGCATTCTTATAATGAGCATGCTCCACCTTTTCTAGCTCAACATAGTCAGAAAAATCGAAATGATGCAAATTATTCCAAGCCTTACCAAGCTTATCTGGGAAATCACCTGCCACCAGTCTATTTAGACTCAGCCCCCAATAGCGGTAGGGATAGCTAAATTTATGTTTTGAGGGTAGGTGACGCACATGCCATGTTGTGCCAGTTAAGATTTGATGGGGCAGGGCTTGATGCCGTAAGTTGTGATGACTGTCTTTATCTGCGCTTACTTTATGCGCGCTTATGTTGGTAGGCATGCTCAAAACCCTCCGTGGTATTATTTTTATACCTATTCTTTATGGCTGTTATATTTTTTATTGAAACACCTCGTTTAATGCCGTATTAGTAGAGGCTGATATCAGCTGGCGCTGACTTAATCTGGCCTGGTTTTTATCGGCCTTAATCGGCAAGACACTATTATTAAAGGTGGGGTTAGGCTCAATCACTTTATCTAAATGAGCCGGATTAATAGCATCGAGAAGCTCAATGTTAACCCCTAAATGTTGGCACACCCTTAGACCACTTCTCACGCCGTCTTCATGAAAGCCGCTAAACCAATACGCACCGCAAAAGTGGGTGTGGTTGTCTTGGCTGGCAAGACGGTGCCACTGCTTTTGTGCCAGTGTCATCTTGATATCATAAACAGGATGACGATAATCAATACGCTTTATCACCTGCGCTGTATCTATCTGCTCGTTGAGGGTCACAAGATAGTTGTGATGCTTATCCAGCCGCTGAAGGATATTCATGTGGTACGTTAAGACCGGCTTTAGCTCATCCAACCCATTCAACTCACTGTGTAATGAATGGTTGTCGCCTAATGATTGGCTGGCTGGTGCTTGAGAGTGCTGTAGTTGCTGATTGGTGCTGGGTAATAAATAATTCCAGCTGGCCCATGCTAATGGCTTTTTTGGCAGTACGCTTGTGTCTGTATGCAAAATGGCCTCATTATCTGTAAAAGAAAATGCGCCCAGTATTTGAGATTCTTGCTCATTGATGTCGGCCAGCAGGCGCTTTGCCACATCTGCATGGCAGGCAACAATCACCTCATCAAAGCTCGCTGATTTACTAACTCCTTTAGCGTCTTTATAGTGGATGGTGATGCTGTTTTTATGGCCATCGGTTTTATTGCCATGGGTTTGGCGAGTAATCGATTGCACAGGGCTATTAACCAGCGCATTACCACCTAAGTTGGCATAGCGTTCAATCAACTTATTGACATATTGCTTCGAGCCGCCTTTGATCGTGAACCACTGTGGGCGATTGATAATATCGAGTAGGCCATGATTGTCAAAAAATTGAGCAAAAAATATCAGTGGAAACGATTTAGAGCGCTCAATCTGCATAGACCAAATGGCAGACACCATGGGCAGTAGATAGTTTTGTTGGAATAGTTGACTGTATTTTTGTCCGGATAAATAATCCCCCAGTGTTTCTTGACTGAGCGTCTCAAGCGCCTTATTTTTATTGGCCAATTGCTCTTGCAGCCTCTGGGCTTTGCGCTTAGTAAGTTTGTTTTGCGCATTCAGTTGCTCAGCAGCTAAGGTCAACTGCTCAATGGCTTGACGCAGCGCCTTATACGCTTGATGTCGCTGTTTTATGTGTTTATTAAAGGCAATAATGTCTTTTGCAAAACGCCAAAACTTCGGACTAATTAAGTTTTTACGCTGCGACACCAAGCTATTTAAGGTGTGACCATTGTACTCAAAATTAATCGCAGGGTTTTTGACCGAAAAGCTCATGTCCGTCTTTTGAAACGGGACGTCTAACTCATCTAACAGCCTAAAAAAATTAGGATACGTACGCTCGTTAAACACAATAAAACCGGTATCAATCGCAGCGGTTTCAATCTCATCTTTTTTTAGCTTTCGCGGTGTTGTTAGAGCAACGTCAATGGTATTTACATGCCCGCCAAGATAGTCATTGGCCTCAAAGATAGTTACCTTGTGACTTGCCACTAAATAATGAGCACAAACCAAGCCTGATACGCCAGAGCCAATAATGGCAACGGTTTTGGGATGGGGGCTGGCGAATTGTAACTGGGTCATAAAGTATCTCTTGTTATCGTTATGCTTTAGAGCGTTGTCTAAATTTATTTGTGATCTGTATTGATACTTATCGATTGGCATATAGCTTGCTAGACACAAACTGCCAGACACTGTTAGGCAATATACCTAAAGTCTTTAGCGGAACAGTCAGCTGTTTTGGGAACGCAATAATTTGTTGATGGTTTTTAATGCCTTGACGTATGGCTAGGCTGGCTTGTTTAGGGGTTTGTAAAAAAGGCATGACAAAGTTGTTGTGATCTGTCATTGGGGTTTCAACAAAGCCTGGTATGGCTAAGCTGACGTTGATACCCAGTGGCTTTAAGCTGATTTGCAAGGTCTGCATTAGATAATGTATCGCCGCTTTTGAGCTGCCATAGCCTTCAGATCGAGCGAAGGGGACATAAGCGGAGGCAGAGCCAAGCGCCACCACTCGGCCTTGTGCCTTTGTAAGCGCCGGCAATACCGCCTCTAAGGTAAAAACTAACGTACTTAAATTGGTATTGATAGTGTGCATTATTTTTTGACCATCAAACCCAAAGTTATAGCCGCTAGGCTCAGATACGCTCGTATCAGGGGCAATATCAATATAATGACAAACACCTGCGCAACAAATCACAATATCTAGCGCATCAATATCACCAAATGCCTGCATCACCTGATGATAATCGGTTAAATCCACACAGATAGATACAGCCCCTAAGCGGCCAAGCTTATTAAGAGCCTCTTGATTGCGTCCTGCTGCATACACCACATGGCCGGCTTGTAGATAATCAACGGCTAATTGATAACCCATGCCAGAGGTGGCGCCCGTAATAAGAATGCGTGTGCTCATTGTGGTCTCTTTAATGGGCAAGGGTTATCAGCTAATTTAAGATAATTAGCGAGGGCCTTAGGGTAACAGCACTTTATCAATCACATGAATCACACCATTAGAGGCTTTTATATCCGTTTTTATCAAATTGGCAACTCTGCCCTTGGCATCACTGATTTTGCCATCATTGCTAATTGAGAAGCTGGTACCTTGTACCGTTTTTACCATGCCGGCTTTCACTTGTGATGAATAAACGGTTGCTGGCACCACATGATAGGTCAGCACTTGCTTTAGTAGTGCAGGATTGGCAAGTAGCTGACTTTTAGTCATACCAAGCTCGTTTAATAAATTGACGAAGGCTTGGTTGGTGCAAACACCGTTAAATTGGGGGTAGTAGCAAGGGTATCTACCAGACCGGCTGCCGCCACGGCTTCTACCAAAATACTAAAGTCCTTGTTGCTTTGAGCCACTTGAACCAAGTTTTTCATGCTCATCGCTTGCTCAGAATGAGCCATATTAGTACCTGAATCGTGTGCGCGGTCCATGTGCATAGGGCTACTCATACAGGCTGATAATACTAAGCTTGATACGGTAACCGCTGCTAATGTGGTTAATTTAGTCATTTTCATAAGGGTCTCTCGGGTTAGTTGTATAAAAAAAGGGTATAACTTTGGGGTAATCGCTTTTTGTAGATGCAGAGCTGAATACTTAATACTTAGATCAGTTAGTCGGTAGTAAAAGAGTAGTGTCAGTACTGTTAACATCTAACCCGTCCGTGTATTTTTATACTCTATAGTATAATTAAATGGTAAACAAGTAACTTTTATACTAATTAGTATAAAACTATACAAAGTAGTATTAGCATGCCAAATTAGGTATACTAAGACAAGAGATATAGCCTGTATTTGAGTAAAAGAGAGAGGGTAGATGAGCACAAAACAAAAGACCAAAACTCATGGTAAAGGGGTGGCAAAAAGCTCAAAACTTACTTTCAAGCAAAGAATGATGATTAAGCGAGAACAGCTGATCATAGACACAGTGAATAACCTGCTGGCGACCAAAGGCTATGACGCTATGACTGTCGATGAGATTGCCGATACCGTAGGCATTGCTAAGGCCTCCTTATATCGACATTTTCCCAGTAAAGAAGCCCTTGCTGTCGGCGCATTGGTAGATACCATGCAGGCAGGCTTAGATGAAATTGATAAAATCAATCAACAAGACTTGCCCGCCATAGATAAGCTAAAAGCCATCACCCAATGGGCAATGCGACTAAAGCTGAATCAAAAAATGCCCAATCTTCCTAGTGAGAACTCACAGCTGCGTGAGCATTTATTGGCGCATGAGAAGTATATGGATATGCTCGTGGTCATGTCTGACAATCTGGGCGAATGGATTGAGCAAGCCCAGCAAGATGGCCGATTAAATACAGAGCTGTCTCCACTTTGTATTTTGTACACGTTGTACGCAAAGGCCTGTGATCCTGTATTGGGATTTTTAAAAAGTAGCGGCATGTACCCAGACGATCAAATCATTGAGATGGTCACCAAGGCATATTTCGATGGGGTTGGACGAGCCAACTAAAAACAACAAAAATAAACACCAAAGGTGAATGATAAATGAGTGAATCCGCCCAAACCCTATATCCAGACTTACATATTGAGCGTCAGCACACTCTAGGCTTGGCTCGGGCTCGTCAAGTGACAGACGACTGGATTCAATCGGCTGAACAAGATTATCGGATGACATGTCATTTACAGCGCTTAGAGGATAAAGACATCGTCACGTTTAAGCGTACGGGCGCCACGGGGCAGTTGCTCAGTGCGCCTGATAAGTTTGAGTTAGATGCCAAGCTTGGGTTTTTGTTCAAAAGCTTTTTGCCCAAGATAAAACAGCAAATTGAGCAAAACCTAGATAAGGCGATAGCAGAAAAGTCTTAACTTAGTGCTTAGATCACCAAGGTTGCGCTATAATGACACTCATAAAATCATAAAAAAATAAGGTTCATTATGGCTAAATTACCTTTAGATAAACCCAGCCTTGCTACTTGTCCGATTGCCCATAGTCTGTCGGTATTCGGTGATTCTTGGTGCCTGCTTATCTTACGCGATGCCCATAGTGGACTGACTCGATTTGATGATTTTCGTACCAGTTTGGGTATCGCGCCCTCAATGCTGACCAAGCGTTTAGCAACTTTGGTGCAAGAGGGGCTGCTTGAAAAAAGAAGCTACTCAGAGCATCCACCGCGTGAGGAGTATCTGCTAACAGCGGCGGGGCAGGATGTATTGCCAGTATTGTTCTCAATAGGCGCTTGGGGCCGCACCCATAAATTGTGCGACACACCCGCTCAGATGCCGATTTTTACAGATTCAGAAACAGGCCTTGAAATAAAGCCTGTGGTCATTGATAAAAATACAGGGATAGAGATTGGTAAACGCGCCATTAGCCGGCAGCGTTGATGGCCAATCTTGTGAATGTGAGCGCTTAGGACTTTGCTCGTAAACGCCGCGTGCTAAAAGTACCCCATCCACTTTTGAATATCATTCGGATAAAGGCGCATAAGGCGCTTTCATTCGGCTTAGGATCCTCTCCTCGAGCAATACGCTTAATTTGCTCGGTGTACCAAAATACATCCATCACCC
The DNA here is from genome assembly GCF_904846585.1 of Psychrobacter sp. H7-1. Classification (NCBI taxonomy): domain Bacteria; kingdom Pseudomonadati; phylum Pseudomonadota; class Gammaproteobacteria; order Moraxellales; family Moraxellaceae; genus Psychrobacter; species Psychrobacter sp. H7-1. Next base: position 4,793 of record NZ_CAJHBH010000020.1, on the reverse strand, counting down.
CAAGATTATCAATCATCTTGATGCCCACTTTGATTGGTTTTACCGTATGAGCACTATCACGGCCTTGTAATAGCTGCTGTGGCGCATCAGGATCAATCGTCATCAGCCTGCCAATACCCACCATATCTAACGCCCCAGATGACAAAGCATTATTCATGCCTTGATAGCTTTTAAAGCCGCCTGTGACCATCAATGGCGTATCAACCTGTTTTCGTACCTTTTCAGCAAATTCCAAAAAGAATGCCTCGCGCGCGATGGTCGATGCTTTTTGTGCCTTGGCTATTCCAGTCTCATAAGTACCACCTGATATTTCAATAAGGTCAATCCCTGCCGCTGTTAGCGCCTCGATGACCGCCAAAGACTCCTCTTCAGTAAATCCGCCTTTTTGAAAATCAGCCGAATTTAATTTAATGGCAATAGGGTAGTCAGGCCCAACTTGTCGACGGATCTCATGATATACCTCTAATAACAGACGTTGGCGTTTGGCAGAACTACCTCCCCAAGCATCATCACGAATATTGTGGTGGGGAGATAGAAATTGACTGAGCAAATAGCCATGAGCCGCATGAATTTGTACCCCACTAAAGCCTGCTTTTTGACAGATGGCGGCACTACGCCCAAAACGCTTGATGATATCAGTAATATCCGCCTCAGTTGCAGCCTCAGGGGTAGCAAATAGAGATTGTGTCTCCTTGCTAAAGGGCACAGCAGAGGCTGATATGGTGCGCGTATTAAGTCCTTTTGGGGCTTGCTTGCCAGGGTGATTTAACTGTGCCCAAAGCTGAGAACCCTGCGTTGTCACTGCACTGGCCCATTGCTGCAATATGGACAAATCGCGCTCATCCTCAATAACCACATTACCAGGCTCACCTAACGCTTGGCGATCAATCATAATATTACTCGTAATGATCATACCGATACCAGAAGCAGCCCAGTGTCTATATAGCCGAACCAAATCTTGAGTAGGGTTGTTGCTATAAGTCGCCAACGTCTCACTAGTTGCAGATTTTGCAAGACGATTGTTGATAACGGTGCCATTGGGCAGAGTTAAAGGTTGGTTGAGTAAATTATCATGGGGACGACTGTTATCAGGGATATTATAGGTAGCTTTCATACAATGTCTCTTAAAGATTGAGTAAGTAGAAGAAGTGACGGGTTAATAAGGGTGCTACAGTGAAAGGGCTATGACAAGTAGCCTTACTATTAAAGATAAGCTACCAATCCTTGGAACCACATTACCTTAGCGTAATCGCCACTAATAATCAGATCCTTGCTACCGACTGCGCTCAAAAAAGCCGCTGTGCTGTCTTTAGAGCTAAGTACCGAAAAGGCCTTTTTTGCAGAACTAAAGCTTAGGGTAAAGTCAGCATTATCACGACGCCCAGCATGAGAGCGAATGCGCTGATTTTTGACGATATAATAGCGTCCAGAGCCACTGGCTGTTTGGATCTGAAAGATTAACTCTTCACCTTGAGTGTGGGCAGCTGCTTTAGGGTTTTTGTTAATAGCACGCTGCATTAATTTCGTTAATATCATGAGTAAAAATTTAAATTTCAACATAGAAGCTGTATCCCAATAGAGCATAATTAAAGAAGAAGATAGTCAACGAGCATCCAAGCTATTCATTTAAAAATGCTAAGGCATGACTTAAAAAACGCTGAGGATATTGGAAATGGGCGCCATGACCGGCATCTGGATAGATAAATAACTGCGCATTAGGGATGTGCTTCGCCATATGATAAGAGTTAATGGTCGGAATCATCACATCATCTTGCCCATTTAAAATAAATGTGGGCTGCTTAATTTTTTCTAAATGTGCAAAGGGGTGGGTGTCATTAAGCTTTGGCAAAAAATGTAGATTGGCTTCAATTTGTGCTTGCATAACGGCAGGCGAGCTTGGTGTGTCTTGCTCTACACGTTGGTGGCGCCGTTCCCAAAAATCATTACCCGCCTCAATGGCTGACTGTGATCGGCCGAAGAATAAAAACAAGTAATCATCTTTTGCTGGTATGGCTTGCGTAGCGTGCTTATATACCAAGGCAGGAATATCTTTGTTCTCATGGTCTGGCTTGCCGCCACGTGGCCCTGTACCCAGTAGCATCAGCTTACGTACTATATCAGGGTGGCGTAGTGTCAGATCTTGTGCCTGAAAGCCGCCTAAGGAGAAGCCCAGCACATCTACCTTATCAAGGCTAAGTGCACGAATAAAGGCGGCTGCATCATCAGCCATATCTTCTATACGCGTACACGGTGTCCCTGTTGATGAGGCCACACCGCGATTATTAAACAAGATAACTTCTTGGTTGGCTGCAAGACCATCTGTCATAAGAGGGTCCCAGTGATCCATGCCACCACGGAAGTGCTGCAAAAGAAGCAAGGGGGGATTTGAGCTTTGTTTATTTCCCCATCTGCGGTAAGCAAACTTAACACCATCAATCTCTACAAATTGAGTAGGGGCGGTTACGTGGGTAATGGTCATATAAGATACGCCTTAAAAACATATAAAGTATAGTTACTACTAAAAGTGTATTTAGTTTACTACACTATGTTTTTATAGTCACTATATTTTTGATAGTGACTATTTTAAATCGTTGTTATACCTCACTGTATATGGTGCAGCAAGGCTTTATGGCGTACCAAAGAGGGGAAGTCTAAATCAGATTTAGGTGGTGCGACACCTGATGTATTTCTTAGAAAATAAAATTAATGACTTAGGCAAATATTTTACTGAATAGTTGGTGAATAAAAGAAGGTATTAGCTTGTAATATACAATAAAATGTTTGTTGTTTTCAGAACATCACATACATGTTGCTTTAAGTAAAGCTATATAGTAAATTTCTGAATTAAGGAAAGGGTAATACGCTTTAACAAAAATACATATCACCGGCTTTTAAAAATAATATTAAAAAGGACCTCTGTATGAACCAAAAAACTCAGCTTATCATTAATAAAATTGACAGCGATTCTAAGTCGGTAATCTTAGATTACGGACAAACAGGAAAAATTTTTGCAACAAATAACATGAAAATATCTCTCGTTGATGCTGAGTCTGGCAAACCCATAACTAACTTAAAAGCAAAAAAATCAGGTGATAATTTAGTTATTGCTAATGAGAGTAATGAAGATATTTTAACGATTGAGAACTATTATGTTGTAGATAATGTTGAAATAGGCACAATGACGGATGCAGGGTTCATAGAGTTTACTCCTATTGATAGCAATGCATCGGTAGTGGAGACTGTATCAGAAACCTCATACACATCTTTGGTTGCTGAAATGCTAAATACTTCAGTAGCAGCGGAATCCGGCCTGTTGACAGGCATTAGCAATACCGCACTATGGGGAGGACTTGGGGCTATAACTCTAGGTGCAGCTGCATTAAGTGGAGGCGGTAGTTCTTCGTCAGGTGGAACTCGTAACAAACATCCAGAATCTAAAGACACAGCAATTCAAGCAGTGGAAGACACGGTAGCAACTGGAAAGCTATCTGACGCGACCGATGTTGATGGTGATAAGTTAACTTATGCACTAGCAGACAAAGCGGCCAATGGTTCTGTGGTAGTAAACGCTGATGGCAGCTACAGTTATACACCAAGCGCTAACTTCAATGGTACAGACAGCTTCACGTACACCATCAGCGATGGCAAAGGCGGCGTCATTACTCAAAAAGCTTCTGTCACGGTTCAAGGTGTCAATGATGCACCGGTATCAACTGATACTGCTATTAAAGCGGTCGAGGATACAGTAGCCACGGGTAAACTATCACCAGCAACTGATGTGGATGGCGATAAATTAACTTATGCACTAGCAGAGAAAGCAGCCAATGGCACAGTGACTATCAGTGCTGATGGTAGCTATAAATATACACCAAAGGCTAACTTTAACGGCAGTGACAGCTTCACTTATACCATCACTAATGGCACTGAAACCATTACCCAGACGGCGACGATCACTGTTGCTGCGGTCAATGACTTACCAGTTTCAAAAGACACAGCAATTCAAGCAGTAGAAGATACGGTTGCAACCGGCAAACTATCTGACGCGACCGATGTTGATGGTGATAAGTTAACTTATGCACTAGCAGACAAAGCGGCCAATGGTTCTGTGGTAGTAAACGCTGATGGCAGCTACAGTTATACGCCAAACGCTAACTTCAATGGTACAGACAGCTTCACGTACACCATCAGCGACGGCAAAGGCGGCGTGATTACTCAGAAAGCTTCTGTCACGGTTCAAGGTGTGAATGATGCACCACAAATAGTTTATGAGAGAGATAGTTCTGTACTTACTGGAATACCGTACGTTCCTACTGTATACGAACAAGCTAATAAAATAGCTGTCACTAATGATGGTAAATTTTTAGTAGCAGGAACTATAAAAGATTCGAATTCTAACTATAAACATATGATCCAACGGTTTAATCCTGATGGTACCTTGGATTATTCTTTTGGAAATAAAGGCTCTCTTTATACTTCCCAAACTTCTAATATTGGTCCCACGGATATTATAGTAGATAGTAATAATAAGATTCTTTTTGTCGAAGCAACAAAGTATGACCCCTGCCGTCAATCCCGTATATATAAACTTGGGAGATTTTGATTACGCAGCCTGACGATAATAATCAAACCACACCTGTCTTGGCGATTTATAGCCTAAACCCTTTTTAATCCTAGTCTGATTATAATATAACTCAATATATCCAATGATATCTCTGATAGCTGCAAACCTTGTTTTATAGTCTTGGTGATATACTAGCTCGTTCTTCAATATGTCCCAGAAGCTTTCTATGGGT
>NZ_CAJHBH010000019.1:0-51317 GCF_904846585.1 Psychrobacter sp. H7-1 | reverse complement strand
TTCATAGTACGATTGGTTATGTGTCGCCTTTTGAGTTTGAGAGACGATACTATGATAGTCTTAATGAGTCAAACAAAGCTGCCTGACTCAAGTAATCCACTCTCCGATATACTCGGGGCGGTTCAGTTTGGTCAGCACTACTTATCTCTATGCTTATGATGGCGCCAATAATGGAAGCAAATGCTCAGAACTATCCTTGCTCTCAAAGCATGGGTGGAGTTTCGCATTGTAAAGACGGTAAGTTTGTCTGCAAAAATGGCAAAATCAGTAAGTCTAAGAAAGTGTGTAAGATGTAAGGCAGTGGTTTAAGAGTGTTTTGATGCCTATCAGCTCGTTTGAGTTGATAGGTGTTTTTTTAGGGTAATAAAAAACCGCCACTTGGGCGGTTGGGTGTGAATGATGAGGCTGCTAACTATTGTTCATGAGGTTTTTTATATTTTTCATTAGAAAGATGCTCAATCACTTGTTGCTTAATTTTTTGTACTAATTGATTTACTTCTTTTTTTATTTCTTGATATTCATCATACGTCCAGCCAGATTTTTTAGAACCATGAGCAATATTATTTCTAAAATTTAATAGCTTTTCTACACATTCAATAGCCTTATCATCAATTATATTTTCGTCAAATCCTAGTCTGTAAATAATTTTATGAACAACTGTTTTGGAAAGATTGGATTCTGTGTCAATAATTTTATCTTGATTTATTTTAACTGGTGTAGTCATTATTTCTTCTAAATTTTCTAAAAACTCTATCCTTCTACCTAACTCGACAAAACCCTTAGGATGTTCTTTTTTGAATATTCGATGTTTTGGCTTATGTGTAGGGCTTTTATACTCTCGAAATTCATTATCAAGACTACACGCTTGGAGTTGATAGATAACATCTTTACAATATAGATTTTCTTGATTTATTGTTTTTACGTAAGTCTGGAAAATCAGTTTTACATGGCCTTCAAAATTAGCATAGAGTAATAGAATTAAAGCTTTAGATATTATCCTCTGCTTTTCTTCATCTTGCTCATTAGCTAGTTGATTCTCAAAAAAGACTAGGTCATTATCTCGCCAAGATTTATCAACTTCAAACTCAGCCAAAATTTCATTAAGATTCATTAAATCCCTCAATTTCTAGAAATTTATTTTTAACAAATTCAATTCTTCCATTGAGCAGATTTTTAGTATTTTTTCCACCACCTGTGGTTATTTCTATAAATTTTTGATCAGACTTGATTTCTTGAAGTTTATTTCTTATTAGCTCAATATGATCAGTGTTATCGGGATCTACTTTTTCTAAAATTGTTAGTAGAGCAATAGGAATTGCCTCATAGTGATATATACGAAAATTTTCAGCAATATATGAACTATTTTTATTTTTTGGTCCAAATGCTTTGCTGCCTAATGCTTTATCTAAAATACGGAACACTTTGTCAAAAATCCTAGATTCTTCATTGTAATCAAAGTCAACATGCTGTTCATATTTTGAATCTAAGGTGACTGCCTCCATATAACTATTTAAGAAAGAATCTATATCTTTTATATAGTGTTCTCTGTAATTTTTATTGGCAAAAAACCGCAATGCAAGTTCCTGAGGGTAGGCACTTTTTGATCTAGTTTCTGAAATATTATTAATTGTATTTTTAAAACAAGGGTTTTCAGCTATCTGTTTTAAAAAGTCAGCAAACTCATCACCTAATAAACGAATGTTACAGTTTCTGATCTCTTGTGGCTCTAACATCTCACCACCTGTATTTAGTCTTTTGAACATATGGTAGCGTAATAATTTATCACTTTCTTTACGGATAACTTGCATACGAATAAAGTTACGTTTTAAACGAATTTGGTAGGCAGTGGGCAAGTCATCATAAGTAAATCCATTAAGCAATGGCGCAATATCACAACCAACTAGCTTCAATGGTTTTTCGTCTTCTGATTCGTTTTCTGATTCGTCTTTAGTAATCTTTTTTAGCATTCCTCTAAAATTTAAGTAGCTTGAAATTCTTTGAAGACCATCAATAAGTTCATAACATCCATCTTCTACTTCGATAACAAAGATAGGTGGCACAGGCATTTCTAGAATAAGGGATTCGATAAAGCGTGATTGCTTTTCTTCAGACCAACGAAAAAGCCGTTGAAAGTCTGGTTTAATATTTAATTCATTATTTTGGTACATATCTGCCAGTTCATTGAACGATATATCAAGTTGACGGGTATGTGTCTTTTGTACTTGTTCTTCAATTTGTGTGATTGTCAGATTAATATTCACATTTGTCATGATAGATTTCCGTTGTATTTAAAGCTGAGATAGAATTCTTGTGGTTTTTTAGACTTTTTATATTTTGCAGATTTTGGATTAATATTATTAAAAGAGTTGCTCTTAAAAGCTATGCTATCTTCTTTGAAGAAATTTAGTTCTGATAACATTTCTTCAAAGAATAAAGGCAGATTATTATGTAACTCTTTATAAAAAGAGTCCTGTACAACAATATCAAATTGAGAGTTCGGCTTGCATACTCGAGCTAACTCTTCGAAAGACTGGTACATATCATTGAAATATTGAAGTAAAGTTGTGTGATAATAAGTAGCAGAGGCAACTGAGCTATGTTCTTTTACTCGAGAAAGAAATGTATTACACGCTCCACCCCATAGGTGATTAGGCATAATTTCGGCTTTCTGAACTGTCGGAGATCCAATCACATGTTGCCGAAACTGTTTGAAGTTACTATTATCTGCCAAACCTAAAACTGCTAATTCTGGACGCATTGCCACTGCATAATCAATACGTGTACAGTAAGGAGGAGATGTTAGGATGTAATCCACAGAGTTTTCTGCTAGAGGTATATTTTTAGAACTTGCTGTAACAAAATCAGTCAATTGATTTGGTAAGTCAAAGTGATCAATAGAAGTTATAACTGCTAGTTGTGACTCGATAATTTTGGTAAATGTGTCGATGATGTATTGTTTACTTACTTCAATTTTTTTTGTTTCAGCTTTTGCAACTTTAATCCATGTTGGATTAGATGAGGAAAAATAAGATTTCACAATAGATTTAACTAATTTGAATAAGGCAATATAAAAGAAACTAGCTAAGCTTGATAAATCAGTATCACTTACCTGCAAACTCTCTCTCTTTACTCCCTGGACCAATAGTTTGTATATTATTAATTCAAATTTTCTTAATAAAGCAACGCTTTTACTTACAAACCATAGGCTTAGTGGATCATTTTCAGTATTTATTTGTTTTTTTTGATACTTAAACTTTCTTATAATATCTTGAGAAAGAGCTTGGATAGATGGTGACATTTCACTGTGAATATTATTTGCTTTGGCAATTATTGTCATTACAGGATTAATATCGATACCTAAAGACTGACAGCCTAACGTTTTTGCAACAGTACAGGTTAATCCCGTACCTGACCATGGATCAAGGATAAAAGAGTCTTGGTTTTTAGCTCGCTGTAGGACCTCTTTTACAAACTCATGAGAATATCCTGCATAGTATGGATACAGTGTAAAATCATTTATTTTGTCTGATTTACTTAATTTAGGTGTAGGTAAACTCATATTTAATGCTTGTCTTGAAAATGATTGAAATATATTAATCTAAATAACACTGCTAGTCATTAAGACTTTCATCTTTTAAGTAGTTGGTCTTTAACTTGATGAGTTACTCAAATAATACCCAACAAACAATTCATCTCATCCTAAGTCCTCACAAATCCCCATACACCCCACAGTTGCGCTCAATAGCATCCATCGTCTCTTCAGTGCTGTGAGAGCCATTACGCCAAGCATTGACAGGGAAGCCCTAATTTAGCGACTTCCCCTCCCAATCCCCGACATCCTGCCAGCCAAGCTCACCTTCTACTCTTCATCCGTATTCTGATCTTTATTGAATTTTTTAATTGGGAAGTTGTCCATACTGTAAACAGGGATTGCAACTAGATTCCCGTAGTGCTTCGCCAACAACTTAACTTGCTCAATTGTCAAATTCATAGGCTCATTGTTATCTGCTGCTGCATTAATCTGAGCCATCAGCTTGTTAATAGGTAATTCGCTATTATCCATAATTTTTATCCTGCTCTATATTTTCGTAGACCTTTTATAGCCCGCTATGGCCTGTCTTTCTTATTTCAGTTTCTTCTTATGCTCAACAGCGACACCGCAAATTGTGAACGGAGTATGCCTGCTATCTATTATTGGAAAGTCCGGATTAAGTGGTACCAGCTCACAGTATTCCACACCGTCATCATCAAACCCACGTGGCCGCCATTTTTTAAAGGTTACGGCATTCTCGCCTGCCTTCTTAGCAACGACATAATTACCGGGTGAAGGCTGGGTGTCTGGATCGACCAAGATTAGATCACCTGGATTGAAGTCAGGCGTCATGCTTAAGCCTTCAATGATTACCCAGTGAACATGGGGTGGATAATCACCTATGATGATTTCAAAAGTATCAGCAATAGCATCATCGAAGTAATGGCAAAACTCGCCAGCTTGTACGTAATTAAGGACAGGTACGCGCCGTACATTATCCATTGGTAAAACTCTGAAGTTATCACCTTGGATTCTAGTGAGGTCTTTAAACCTAAGCTCAGCCTCTTCAATATCAAAATATTCCGCATATTTCTTAACAGTCTTACTGCTGGGGCTTTGGGTATCACCATTTATTATTCTGAAAGTCGTTGACTGTGGAATGCCAGACTTGTCCTGTAATTGGTAGGCGTTAATTCCATGTTTTTTTAATAAAAATTCTAAGTTACTAACTAAGTAAGACATACAACCAACCTATTAATATTAAAGTGCAAGCTTATTTTATGCAAAAACGCATATATATGTAAGTAGCTATGCAAATATGGGTTTACATTATGCAAATGTGCATTATAATAACGATGTTAATAAATTTAAGGATTCTAAAAATGACTCCAAAGCTAATTGAGAAAATCAATGCACTCATTGGTGCCGGAATGACTCAGGCAATGATTGAAGAGCAAACTGATATTCCACAGTATCGAGTCTCGCGACTAGGAAGTGGAGCAACTAAAAATCCAAGATGGACTGATGTTGAGAAAATCAATAGTCTTTACGACCATGTCATTACTCAAGGTCAACACTGGAATGACTTTAAACAACAAACCGAGGAGACTTAACCATGACTCAATTATCACAAGAACAAGTTGCATGGTCACGCAACATGCAAACGCAAGTCTTGCAAGCACTTGCAGGCACTTGCCAGCAAGATATAGCAGAAACAATGGGTATCGATAGTGGCACTATCACGCGCTTAAAAGATGTGCACCTAGTCAAGCTATGCAACCTATTAGCAGCACTTGGGCTAAAAATCGTGCCTATGGAGCTTAAGTGCTATAACCCCGAAATGGTCAAGATGCTTTACGCTCTTGCGCGGGATAACTTAATGAAGTCAGAAGAAGTGGATGATTTTTTTCATGATGATGCGCGAATTCAGATAGCGGAAGGGACCTATAGGCCGCGGGCAAGTGTGGGGGTTTAAATGTCAGGTTTAATAAAGGTCAGCAGACGATTAAAGCGGGCAATAAAAAACCCCAAGGCTGGAGGGCAATGGGGTTTGTAGCTTTCTTAGGAACCTAAACTACAAGAGGTATTAAAACATGAATTTAATGGTGATGCAACATAATCAAGGCCAAACGATGAGCAGCCGAGAAATTGCTCAGCTGTGTGAAAAACAGCATGGCCACGTTTGTAGAGATATCGAAAAACTTAATGAAACCTATGAATCATTAGGCCTATCCAAAGTTGGAGAGGGGTATTACACCCACCCAAACACGGGCAATCAGAAGCATAGAGAGTTTTTATTAAATCAAGAGCAATGCCTGGATCTCATAACTGGTTATCGTGCTGATCTACGCATTCGAGTAAATAGACGCTGGCAAGAACTTGAAAAGCAACTATCTAAGCCAGCCGTTCCTCAATCTTTGCCAGAAGCGCTACGCCTAGCAGCTGACCTGGCAGAAAAATTAGAAGAGCAGCAAGCGCAATTGGCTATAGCAACTCCTAAAGCGGCGGCGCTTGATCTTATTGGCGCAGCAGAGGGAAGTCTTGGTGTGCGTGAGACTGCAAAAATATTAGATATTGCCCAGAATAAATTTATTTCCTGGTGCGTAAATAACGGCTGGATGTATAGAGACTCTAAATACAAGCTACAGCCATACAGCGGTCGCATTCAACAAGGGTATATGGAACAGCGTCCAGTCACATTTAATGGCCGTGACGGGACTACCAGAGCGACAACACAGCCGATGTTCACACCAAAAGGGCTGGCAAGATTGGCACAGATATTCGCAATAGTACATGAGGTGGCGTAATGAGATACACATTGAGCATAAATGCAGTCAAATGCCATGAATGGGGCCTTAACTTAAACCAAGGTGCCTTATTTGATTTACTTAACCAAGCAAGCTCATGGGCCAAGCCCCATGTAATTAATGGCGAGTTTTATTATTGGGTATCTCGCAACATGGTGATTGATGAAATTCCCCTGGCATACAGTAAGCCAGATACTGTTTATCGAGCCCTAAAGCTGTTTGAGGAAAAAGGCCTGGTTGATTACATCAAAGAAGGAAAAAAAGACTTAGTTAAGTTAACTGAAAAGGGCAAGGAATGGAACTCTAAAACCACTTTTACACCTGATTCTAATTCGGATTTAAATCCGAAAAATAATCAAAACTCGGAAATAAATCCGAAAAACACCCAAAATTCGGATTCAAATCCGAGCAAATTCGGAAATGAATCCGAAAAAACCCCTAAAAACTCGGATTTGAATCCGACAAATAAGAATACTAATTATAAGAATACTAATAATCATATTAATAAAAAAAATACCAAAAAAACAAAATCGAAAACTCAGTCAGCGGTGGAGACTTACAAACCACAAAAACCAGATGAGGTATCAGATCAGGTTTGGAGTGATTTACTCAGTCACAGAAAAATTAAAAAAACGTCGAACACCCAAACAGCTTGGAATGTGATTTTCAGTCAACTGGAAAAAGCGAAACAAGCAACCGGTCATTCACTGGATCAGATAATCACTGAGTGGATAACACGGGATTGGAAAGGTTTTAAATCAGACTGGTACATCAACATTCAGAACAAGGCTCAGATCACGGGGAACAACCATGCAATCAATCAACCAGCTAACAACCCAGCTTCAGGCAACAACCAAGCCATCAGCCACTTTGACCAACTCCGAGCTGAAATCAGAGCCAAGTATGGCTCCAGCCAGCAGTCAAACGATATCAGAACCGTCAGTACGCTTACTTGAGTTGATCACTGACATGTTTGAAGACTGGAAGCGAGTATTTGGAGCCAAGCTACAAGAACGCCAGGTGTTGGACGTAAGAACTACTGAACTATGGGCAATTGCATTACAGGGATTAAGAATTACCCCAGCGGAATTCAACACAGCTTTAGCCAAGTCCTTAACCCTAAAATGGCCACCAACAGCCCCAGCTGATTTTTTAGAGTTAGCGAGAGCTGGCAAGCAAAGTGAATACCTAGACACACAAACTGCATTTGAGACAGCCTGTAGATGCGCAGGAATGCGCGGAGACGTCGAAAGAGACTGGAGGCACCCAACTGTACTAGAAACGGCAAATCGCATCGGGTGGGGCAAATTAGCGAGTGCTGGTAACGGATTTATTTAATACTTTGCCACGGTCTATGAGCGGGTTGTCAGCGAGCATCAAGCCGGTAATGATTTTGTTATCCCGCCAGCAAGAAGAATTGAGCATAAAAACATACCGGCATCGCCTGAATTTGTGGATGAGCTATTGCGTAAATATGGGTTCAAGAAAGGTGTGAAAGCCAAACAGTCAGAGCCTTGCAAACAGGTAACAGCTGAAATTTAAAACAAAGGGAATCCATGGCCAAGAATAAATCCAACAAAGATCAACGCCGTGCTAAGGCGTTAAGAGCAAAAAAAGCCAACAAGATACAACAAGCGCAGTCTAAGCCGCGCCAGTATCAAGGCTATATGAAAATGTTTTTGGACGGTGACAAGGTGGAGGACCTAATCAAGCGAGTGGTGCGTACTGAAGATTTCTTAACCCGGCCACATGATATTTTCAGACACGACCGGACTTACACTTTCACCATGAATGCAGTTAGCAAAGATGGTCAACGTGCACACGCTAAGGCTGAAGTTGAAGGCGAGCATGACCAAGCCGCACTAGTTGCTGCTATTGGTCAAGCGTTTAGGGACTTTTGCGATGAGCTCATGGAGCACGCGCCAGAGGTTGAGCTTGATTATCGTGAATGTCATGTGGTCATAAGGGCGCTTAAAACAAAGGTTAAGGCACAAGGTGGTTATCGGTGGGTGTAAGAGCTACCAAGCTTAAAACAAGTAAGGGCTATACGCTCACACGCTTAAGCAGAGCATATGATCCGGTCGCCAATCATTGGAATCAGTATAGCGCCAGGGTAAGAGTGGTTGAAGGTAATCCTTTTTTTGATCAAATAGTTCGATGGGATTTGAACGGCAATGCGATTAATCATGAGCTGGGCGATATTGTTTGGGGTGCAGATGGTACTGGGGATTATCAACTAAGACAAGGCGAGAATATTTTTAGATTTTAGTAAGGGCTTTTTATGTTAAACGAATTAATTTTGATGATGTTGTGGTGCTATCTTTTTCTTTCCCTGTTTAGCACGTATTTAATTGCTCGTGTTGTTTTTGGTGATGGCAGGCGGGTGTATAGGTTTCAGGTCCAGTGGTATCACAAGTGTGTTTTAGGGTATCTGATAGCCGTTCCAGTTATTTTTTTTACAGTGGCGTTCATCAGTTTGTTATGGGGCAAGTAAGGGTTAAAAGGGTATGGAGGGTAAACGAATAGGATTATCAGAAGATGAGGTACAAACAGTAGTAATGAATTGGTCAAAGCGCCAGAAGTTTAAAGGCCGGCCATTGTTTGATTATATTCATCATTCACCAAACGGTGGCAAGAGAGCGGCCAAGATAGGGTCTAGCGGTAAGAGGTATTCACCAGAGGCGGCTAAATTCAAGCGTATGGGTGTGAAAGCGGGCTACCCAGACTTGATTATTGATATTGCTAGAGGCGCTTATCACGGCCTGCGCATTGAGATTAAAAAAGATGGTAACAGCTATGCCACGCCAGCCCAAAAAGAACGAATCGAAATGTTGGTTAAAGAGGGATATTGCGCTGTTGTCGCTAAAGGGATTGATGAAGTTATAGAGACAATTAAGCAGTACATAGCATTAGGTGATTTTAACGGTTTAAGCCAATTAAGAAATCAAAAATAGAGGTGATATATGGCATTAGAACTAGATGGCTTTGACGTAGTGGTAACTATGTGTGACCGAACACAAGATGGGTATATTTCTGGAGAAGTGTATTACCTGGGGGAGTACATCACGATACCCGTGGTGCCTTGTGATAGAAATACCAATTCAGACGATGCCATGCTTGAGCAGCTATCGTATGTGTTAAACGAGCGTCAGCTTGAAAAAGAAATGGCCAGCCAGCCACTATAGTAGGCAAAAAAAGCGCTCATGCGGTTACATGAGCGCCAAAGGATGATAATTCCAGCCGTTATTCCATTAGGCAACATGATTATATCAATGACAGAAAAAACTGCAATGAGGGTATTCGCGTGGCAAAAAAACGGCTTGGGTTTACGGATAAACAGTTAAGGCAAATTAGAGTAACAATAGGCCGAAATTTGGCGGCGGCCAGAAAGAATGCCGGCATGACTCAAGCTGAGGTCATGCGTATTGTGTGGAATGTGGATAACAATAGAAACCGTATTAGTGAAATTGAGAACGGTAATAAGGATTTGACGCTGACGGATTTGCTGATATTTCAAAATCTTTATAACCAGTCGCTTGATTATATTTGCGGCCTATCGGTTGAGCCAGAGCTGGATATGCTGGCAAGCACGGTCAATCATGTGGTGACTCAATCGCGTGCAATGGTAGAGCATTTAACAGAACAGTTTGCCGAAACAATTACTGAACATATGAAGTCGATTTGCATTAATGATCAAGAAGCGCTACTCGCTGAGGCGAAACAGTTATGCAGACTGCTAAAAGAGCAAGAGGTTCAAAAAGACTCTCAAATTACTCAAAGCGCTAAAAGTCTTATATCAACAATACGCAAGATTGAATCTAAGCAAGCTCGCCAAATTATGGCCGTTGAGACACAAATGATGCAGATTAAGCAGCGACTAGACAAAGAAGATAAGCACATCCTGCTATCTGATCTTGATTGTGACTATCAGTACAGTCTACCCTTGCCGGAGCCTGCATATAACAATGAAGAAATGGTTAAAGGGGTTAGCTGATGGCAGTACCAAAGGAAGTGTGGGCGGCAGCTAAAGCCCTTTGGGAAAGCACCCCCAATATTACTTATCAAGAAGTTGTGGACCACTTACAAGAAGTGTATGGGGATAAGGCGCCGGCTTCTAAATCCGCCGTATATAACCGTGCCAAAAAATATGACTGGCAAAAGCTATCCATGCTTGAACTGAAAGAACGAGCGGAAAATGCGGAAAAAAAACAGAACAAAAGTGAACAGAACGGGGTTGAGAAAAAATTAGAGAACAAAGAAAACAATAAAGTCAAAAATGAGCATGAAACCCAAATTTACAGAACAATAATCGATAGCACAGACAGAACAAAACAGAAAATCGTTCTCTCAACTGAACAGCGTGCCAGCGTCATTATTAAACACAGAAATAGGCTGCATAATCTGGGTGCATTAGAAGATGCTATCACCATGCTATCACTTGACGTCGCAGAAAACGTACTAAATCCAACACCTATTGAGGTGGACCATGTTAGCACTGGTGACGACGATGATTATAAGTTCTATGATGAGGAAGAGGACCCTATTGCTAAAAAGTTAGGAGTAATAAAAAGTCTAAGTTTTGTATTGGGTAATTTAACCCAGGCGCAAAAGGTGATTGCTGAACAAGAAATGCCCATGTGTGGTATTAGTGCCGAGGACTTTAAGCAATCAGAACAAGAACGCCGTTTAGGGGCGCTTGAAGCGCTGGCAGGTATTGATGAAGAAGAGCGTGCGGCTCGTGAAAAGCTGCATAGAGAATTACAAGAGCGGATGCAGTCGCTTACCCAGCTTGAGCATGACCCTGATTTTTTTGGTAATGGTGATGCTGAAGATGTTGAGTTTGATGATTTGGAGGAGTGATATTTTAACTGGCTGTGCTGTTGAGATTGATTGTTAACGTAAACGAGGTTAAATCTTGCCTGGTATGTTAAGTAAAAGTCAGGGCATGGGGAACTAGACCAGGAAAGACGCCTGATCTAGCTCATTAGGATTTGAGCAAAGGACCTTAAGTTGATATCTTTTGCAGATTTTCAGACTTGTTCTTAGTTGGTGGTACCGAGTAGGTTCCCACAACATGGGCAACTAATTCGTCAGATCCATCTGAGTATAAAGAAACCTCACCTACGACTAGACTTCTTCCAACTTTTAGCAGTTTGCACTCGGCAATAATGCGTGATTTTGCAGTTGGTTTACGTAAAAAGTTGATAGTTAGACTCGTGGTTACTGCTAATGGTACTATGCCAATTCTACCTAAGATAGCCACATAAAGAGCCACATCAGCAATTCCCATCATTACAGGTCCCGATACAGTACCTCCAGGTCTCAAATCATCTAAACCAATATCATGGGATAAAATTGACCCACTGCTATTTACTGCCTCAATCTTGTATTTTGCTTGAGGGAACTCAGACTTCATAAACTCAGCTATCTCTTCCTTGGTTGCTGACATAGGGCTTCCTTTAATCTAACTGTTATTGGTACTTCTATTCTATCCTAACTTTCCACCTTACTACGATAAAAAGTTATAAATCCGTTTTAGTGCTTGACGGTTTGATGGGAAGTATAAGCTGTAAATACCCCATTCTTAACACAACATCATCGTAGAATAATTAAGCCACCTGTCTGTACTCAGCAGGTGTCAAATTATGACATGCTAGCGCAATCAATTGACTTGTGACCTAATTTCCTACCGAATAAGTTCATCTAGCCATGCTCGCATACTCGGTGTAAGCAAACGATGACGACGCCAAGCCATGACAAGCTCCCATTTTAACTGAGGCTGGGTGAGGGGCAAACAGACTAACTCTGTTAAATCCAGTTTTTGAGTATAATATTGAGGTAAAAGAGTTATGCCCATATCCTGTTTTACCATGTCAATAAGTAAGTGCCACTGATTAGTTTGGCAAATAATATTAGGTTCAAAGCCTAATGCTTGACAGTTTTCGATAATCATCGGGGTAAATGATGAATTAGAGGTAAATAAGATTAGAGGTGCATTTGATAGCGATTTAAGTGTTACCTTGGTTTTTTGTTTCCCCATACGTTTTTTATTTGCTACGACCATCACTGGATAGCTACATATCGACAAGTAGTCAAAATCATCGTCAATCGGCTTCATCAATGTTGCCACATCCAGCTGCCCCTCTAGAAGGGCCTTCTTAAGTGATTCAGCTCCATCTTCGATAAGTGAAATTTCTATACTAGGATGCATTTGGTAGAAGTTAAAAATAGCTTCACCTAATATTTCACTGCCTAACGGTGAAATCCCCAGACGCAACTTACCGCCTTTTAATTGTTGGTAATCTACTACTGTTTGTTCGAGATTATCTGCCTTTTGTAAGATATCAACTGCTTGAATATAAAGGTGCTCGCCAATTTCCGTTAAATTAACTAGCCGCTTTCTATGAGTTAACGGCTTATCAAATAGAGCTACACCTAAATATTCTTCAAGACTACTGATAGATTTGGTAACGGTGGGTTGGGTTAGATTGAGTTGAATACTCGCTTGAAGAAACCCACCTGTTTTTACAACTGTCACAAAGCAGAGTAATTGCTTCAAAGTTATCATAAATAATAGACCACATTTAGGAGAAAGAACGAAGTTTATTATATAAATTAGGAATAAAAATAAAAATATAATTCATAATTTATGGCTATAGTATTTTTATAATAAGTAGTCTTTAATCAACAAACAACAATTATTATGCGTACTCCTAATATTGGTTTATACCTATCTTTTTTAGCTGAAAAAAAACTTACACTTCAAAGGTTCTATGGTCAATCCTGGCTTTATGTGCTTATACAATGCGCTATTATCGCAGCTGTCTGGTGTTGTGCTGAGATATTGGTTGAATTATTGCATCTACCTTTATCCTCAGGCGTATTGGGAATGTTTTTAATGCTGATATTATTAATGAGCGGTGCTATTAAGGTTAGCTGGGTCAGACTGGGGGCAAAATTTGTTTTGGGGGAATTAGTATTAATGTTTATCCCGCTTATGATGTCAATACTTCAATATAAGGGGCTGTTTGTCAGTAAAGGATGGCAATTAATGCTGACCATTATCTTGAGTACCGCGATGGTGATGTTAAGCTCAGCATTAACTTTTATCATGGTGCGCCGTTTGCAGCGGAGATTGTATCGTTATCATATTCATAAAGCCCATTTAAACCTAAAAAATAATGATAATGTGTGAGGATTTGCGATGAATACTTGGTCAATCCTTTGTCTAATTTGGACATTAGCTGCTTATTATATAGCTAAAGTAATTTATGTACGCCATCGAAAATCTTGGCTAAACCCTGCTATCACGGTTTCATTAGTAACGATTTCATTAATGATTATTTTTAATATCTCTTATGATACATATTGGAAGGATACAGCTTGGATTGTACAGTTACTTATCCCCGCAACGGTTGCTTTTGCTATACCTATTTATGAGTATCGTCATTTAATACGTCAAAATGCTTTGGCTCTGGCCGCTTCTGTAACTGTTGGGATGGTGGTAGGAGTCTTAAGCATATATATATTTGCCGGCTTATTCAATTTTGATGAGACCTTGACCTATAGTTTGATGGCCCGTTCAATATCGACACCATTCGCGTTAGACTTATCTGAAAAAATACACGGATCTTCCTCTTTAGTTTCATTATTTACTTTGATTACAGGGATGGTGGGAATGATTTTAGGGGATATGATTTTGGCTTTTTTCCGTATTCGCTCCCATTTTGCAAATGGAATCGCATTTGGTAATGCATCACACGGTTTTGGTACAGCCCGTGCAAGTCAGCGCAATGAGGATGAAGGCGTTATAGCAAGCTTAACAATGATTTTAGCAGGATTGTTTATGGTGCTCTTAGGGCCTTCATTAATACATGGCGTAATGTTACTTGGGCAAGTTTAAGTCCAAGTCCGGAGTATGAGAGAAAAAAATATCAATAACTCTTATTTGGTTTAGTAGTTCAAAAGCCCCAGTCTTTAAGATTGGGGCTTTTTCAAGCCCTTAGGAACACTCAAAGCCATAACCCGCCAGCAGTGCCATAATTTAAGCCACACGTACAGTATTATAAGGCTTTATCATGGCAACTTATCTTAACTATGATGATCAGGGCTTCATTATTGGCACAAAGCGGCTAGAAAGCGGTATTAAGTCAATCGGTGAAAATACCCAAGAGATCATACAGATACTCAAATCACAAAATCAAATTAACCAAACGGTATTAAACCGTATAGCTAAATCCAATGAGCGTATAGCTAACAAGAAGTCTATGCGTATTCAGGGCGTGGTGCCAACTTACGATCCCAATGATTCAAGATTGACTGGTACAAGCCAGCCAACTACGCAGAGCCAGGCACAATCAAAGCAGCAACCCAGACAGAGATTAAGCAGTACGAGTCAGCCAGAAAAAAGCGAGGTAATGTCAGCCGGCGGGAAGGGCGGCGACACTCTTAGTAATGTCACTGCAAATGCTACCGTAAAATCAGGCTCAGCAGCAAATAGAGCTGATAGCCAGCGCGATAGCGGCTCAAGCGGCGTTAATAGTTCAACAGGTGGTAAAGGTAAGGCCGAGGGGCGGCTAGACGCCACTAACAACGCAGCTGGTGGCATACCTGGTGCAGCTCGCAAGGCGAACAACCCTACCGGTAAGAATGGGCGCGAGAAAAGCAAAAAAGATAGCGATAAAAATAGAGACGAGAAGGGTCGCTTTACAGCCAAGGAGAAATCGCTATTTGATTCGCTGGCCAAGGTGGCTAATAGCGGCCGTAGTAGCTATGGCGGTTATGGCGGCGCTCAAGATATTGACCCGCTAATTGCATCAATGAATGAGATCAAGGATGTAGCAACACCCATGGTCGGTATGGCCATGCAAGCTGGCAAGATTGGCAGAATGACTGGCAAGGCAGCGTTAAGGGCAGGCAGGTTCTCGTTCTCAAAGTACAAGAGTTTGAAGCGCAAAGAGCCGTTGCCGAAGGAGCAGGAAAGACATAACAAGCAGAACGAGGAAACGCTAGGCGAGATTCTGAAAAGGATGCCAAGTGGTGACGGTTCGTTACTGGGTAAATTAGGGCGTGGCTTAGGCATTCTGGGCGGCGGCGGTGGCGGAAAGGGCAAAGGTAAAGGCGTTAAGGCTATATTATCTGGAGCTGGAGCTGCTTTATTAGGTGCTGGCAAGAATGGCAGCAAGCATATTGGCAATGCAGCTAAAGCGCTTGGCAAGGCTAGAGTGCTGACACCACTGGCAACAGCTATTGGCGTGGGGAGTCTGGCGAGTCGTTGGGATGATCTCGATGATGAAGAGAGAACAGCGGGCATTGGTAGTGTAGCTGGCGGCGGTGTTGGTGCTATGGCTGGCGGCGCTGTAGGCTCAGTGCTAATACCAGTGCCAGTAGTGGGTACAGCTATTGGAGCGGCCGTGGGTGGGTGGATAGGTAGCGAGGGCGGCGAGGTTTTAGGTCGTACAGCGTCACCTCATATCAAGTCATGGACTGATAGCGTTAAGGCTTACAACTTACCTCAAAAAATGCAATCTAAGTGGGAGACCGGATTAGCACCGGTCCTTTCTAAACTAAGTGAAGCAGCCGGCGGCATGAAGTCATGGGTGTCAAACATGGCTAGTGGTTTGGGCAGCATGCTGGGTTTTGGTGGTGATGGTGGCATGGGTGACTGGAAGGTTGATTTTGGTTCGGGCCTAACATCAGCCAAAGATGGTGTCACTTATAAAATGGGCGCTAAAAACTTCAGCGGCGGTGTTATTGATTGTTCAGGCTGGGTTGATCAATTAAACAAAGATACCGTAAGACAGATTGAAGAGCAGCTAGGGCCAGAGGCGGCTAAACGTGCTCGTATTGACGCAAGCGGTGGAGCAGCTGGCATTATCCAGTCAGAAGAAAAGAAAGGGCGCCTCATGACCACGGCGAACAGTTGGGCTCAACTAGATATCAACAAGTTGCAGGCTGGCATGGTTATTGGTGAGTCACGAGGGGAGCATGCAAGAAAAGAAGGCAGATACAAAAACATCGGCCATATCGTGCAGATTGTTGAGGAAAACGGCGTTAAATACGTGTCTGAATCTACATCATCCAAAGGCTCAGACGGTAAGACAGGGGTTAGAAAAACAGAGCTTAGCGAGTACGTTAAAAACCTTAACGGCCGACAATTTGGGGTGACAGTTGTTGATCCTTACAAAGAGCTTAGGGGGCAGTTGAAAGGCGGCGGTAACAATGCTGATGTTAGCTCAAGCAGATTAACAACACAGGAGCAAAAAGCCAAGCGTGACGAGGCTATGCAATACTTCATGTCTCAAGGTTGGAGTAAGCAGCAAGCCGCAGGCATTGTAGGCAACATTCAAAAAGAAAGTATGTTTAACTACAAAGCGCTTGGTGATAGCGGCAAGGCGTTTGGTTTAGCTCAATGGCACCCAGACAGACAGGCTGACTTTAAAAAAGCTTTTGGTAAGGACATTAGGCAGGCAAGCTACAAAGAGCAGCTGGCTTTCATTAACTACGAGCTAACTAAAGGCGATGAAAAGGCCGCTGGCAATAAGCTGAAGCAAGCTAAAACAGCAGGCCAGGCCGGCGCTATCGTATCAGAGTATTACGAGCGACCAAAAGCGGTTGAGGCTGAAAAGAGAGAGCGTGCGAAAATCGCAGAGGGGATCTATAACAACACAGCGGTTCAATCGATTCAGCAGAAAACTAAAACAACTAACAGTGCGCTAGGTGTTAATGTTGGTGGCTTGGCCAATAACTTTGTTGCAGGTAACACGCCAGCCTACTTACCAGCCAGACAGGTTAATGGGCTTGATTTGGGTGCGTCAATACTAAAAAATGTACTTAATATCCCTGAAATGCCTTCGTTTAAATTGCCGCTGGCAGGTGGGGGCCTAGACAAGCCTATCGTTGTTCAGTCTAACAATGAGAGCATAGGTCAAAATGTATCAGACAGGGATTTGGCACATGCAATTACCGGTGGTATCGGTATGAGCAGAGCTTGGGGTTAACTTTACGCGCAACGCCTTAAAAGTGTTGAAGTTTTTAGGTTAACCGATATAATAACCCCATCATCAAGGTGATAACTCCCTACTTTGATTCTTGATGTGTTTGCAGTGAAGGCAGTGGGGGTTTTAGCGGTATGCCATTGACCATGAAGCCCCCAGTTTTTACGATGACGTGTTACTTCTGTTGATCCTGTATTTTTGGCCGCCCCGTTCCCTGGCGGCCTTTTTTTTGCCTAAAGGAACACCCCAAAGGCAAAACAGCTTAACCCCTTAAACTAAGGCATATATTAAATATTCTATGCCTTTTTTGAGGGGTTTTTTTCATGGCTAAGAAAACTAAAGTTATTACATACAACCTGGGGGACCGTGGTCGTAAATACAATGGCCAGGATAGATCAGACTTAGATATCAGCTCAATGGTTAAAAAGATTAATTCACCAGAGGTTCAAGAGCTTGTCAGTAGTGGTGATTTATTTGGCTTTAACGGCCATGTGATACGAGCACGTTTTGGCATGTACCCACCCGACCAATGGGTAGACGAAAAGACGGGCCGTATTATTAAAATCCAGCCAGCCTTACGCACAATTCGACTTGAAGCTGACGATGACGGCAACGTCGTAACCCAGCATGAGTTTTTAGATACAGATGACGGCCAATTTGCCGCACGCTTATACGCGAATAAAGCTGGCGGGTTTAGCAGCGCTATTAATCGCAGACGCAAGCCAGACGGTTATTATGAAGTTACTGGCTTTCATGGCTTTGACTATGTGAGAACACCAAACTATGCCACAAATAAAGGCGACGGCATGTTTGACAGTATCTTGAATGGCGCTTATACCGAAGGTGAGGCGTGCTTTGATAGCCTGGTAGAACTACCACAAGATCAGCTTGTTTTAAAAGAGGCCTTAGAGCGCATCATCATTGCTCAATACGACTCAATGCAAACGGCCCTACATTCAGAGTCATTAGTAAGTCATTATCAACGTGAAGCACTGGCGGCCCAGGACGCTTTAATTAGTGCAGAAATGCGCCGTCAAAAAGTATTAGAACGCAAGAAGCAGCGAGAATTAGAGCTTTTTGATAGCCTAATTTGCCCTTCTAAGCCGTTTAACGAGATTAAGGCCCAATGGGATAGCTTTCATATTGGTAGCACGTCAGACGCAGATTTACGCATAAGTGAGCTAGAAAAGGTGGCTGGAAAGTCAGAAGGTAAACAGGAACGTATTAGCATTGTCGATAGATTTCGCGGCCTTTAATTAAGGATTGAGCAATGAGCAAAACTAAACGACTACTATCACCGCTTGAGTGTTTGCAGATAGCTTGGGCCATGAAGTTAAGGGATTTTAGGCAATGGTGCATGCCAACAACTCAAGGCGTTTACGACTGGAAGCGACGCAGGCTAGAAGCGGCTATTGTTGTGGCCAGGACTTCTATGGTTGATGATGTAGAAGGCATGCTAAAAGCAATACAAGAGACTGATAACGCAAAGAACGCAGGTTATAAAAAAGAGTCTGGTTCGTCCGTTTATTTGCCAGTGCTTATGACGGCCATTAGCCCGATTGAAACGCCGCCTGAGTATGATCAGGTTGGCGGCCTACCGTATTGGGTAAACGTGGTTCTACCTCAAGACCCACTAAAGCGAGTCGTACAAATGCGATCGGTGCCCGTAGCTTATCGTTGTCAGATAGCTTTTTTTAGCCCAGATCCCCATAGCGCGTCGGATATTGCCAGGCAGTTTGCAAACTTTTGGAAGCATGAGGAAAAAAGAACATTCCCAGTGTCTTATGATGTTGGGGTTCTTGAGGGTAAGCCAATTAAAGATGATTGGAATTTTAGGGTATTAGAAAATAGTCTTTACCCTGATAGTGCAACAACTGACCTTAAAAACCTATTTATTGCCACTGTTGATTGTACGATTGTTGGTGCTATCCCTGAGTTTGTTGGCTTGGGCGGCGAGTGGGATGATGTAACCGATATGGGTGAGCCATACGAGAGCTTGCCAACACGGCCTAACCCTGAATATGACCCAGAGAAGCCAACCATACCGCTTGACCCTGAAAATCCGGATGGACCAGCCACTAACAGTCCAAGAGTGCCAAACCCGGGTGTCAAACCAATCGAAGGTAGCCGAGATAGCTATGAGAAGCTTAATAGCCTGGTTGTTGAAGCCAATGTTGATGATGAGGATATAGACCATGAAATCAGAGTTGCTATTGACCCTGATACGGGTGTAATAACTGAAACCAAAGTGGCTAAAAATGAGGCTACCGACGATGAATGATCAGGTTAAACCAGTCGTTATTGACGCAAGGGCAGCTGCTTATGCTGGCGAGGCTGTACGAGTGCTTGGCGTAGTATTGCCCACGTCAGGTAGGGTAGTTATTAAGAAACAAGCCAGCTGGAAAGAGCAGCCAGTACCGAGCGATAGTACCGTTGTAGTTACTGACACCCCAATGATCTTTGATTATTGGGATATGAGCTTTAACGAGTCAGAGCAGATGAAGGAGGTTATGGCCGTTTATAACGAGGCTCAGCGATCAGGCCTAGTTGGCATTGAGGACGCATTAAGACGATACGAGCCAAAAGATGTTATTCAGTTGCGAAAAATGGACGAGCGAGGGCAAGTACTGGATTTTGACTCTATGGGTATTACTAATGGCCATATGGCTGTTTTATTGGCTATCTGGGCTGCAAGAAAGGTGCATGGCGGCTATCTTATGGCAACAGCACCGATAACGCTTGATGATAGCTCAAATGACAAGGAAAGCGACTATGGTTTAATGCCGTTTAGTATTTAGTATTTAGTATTAAGGGCTAAAAATGTTAGATGATTTAATGCTACTGCCTGAGTGGCGTGAGGTATGTGACAGGTATCGCTATGATATCACGCGCTTTGCCGTCGAAGCATTAGACATGACTGTACAAGCCGGGCAAGCGGTAACATGGCAACAAGAATTATTGTTCAAGTCTATAGTCGTGCCTGGCAGCCGCACAAGTGTTGCCTCTGGTCATGGTTGCTTTGGGATTGATACACCGATAATGCTATCCACAGGTGAGGTGAAGAAGGTACAAGATATACAGGTTGGCGATAAGCTCATGGGCGATGATGGCAACAGCGTTAGGAATGTACTTGAGTTAAAGCGCGGTCAAGAAAATCTGTATAGGTTTAACTACTCAGACGGGTCTAGCCATGTATTTAACGAGAGTCATATCTTGTGTTTGGTTGCTACTAACTCTAAAGGTAGGCGTAAGACTGGTGACAAGATTACTGTCACGGTTAGAGAGTGGCTTGAATGGGGTGAAGATAAGAAAAGATGCCACGCAGTATATCGCAGCAAAGTAGAAAGTTATGAGAGAGGCCATACCAGCCTGCCTATTGATCCTTACATTCTTGGAACTTGGCTAGGCGATGGTCATAGCAACGGACCAACTATCACATCAATGGATAGTGAGATCATAAAGTCATGGCGTGATTATGCTCCGCTAATTGGCTGCAAGTTTACAAAGCATAAGTTTAACGAGGATAGCAAAGCACAGAATTATGGCATTGCCAAGCTTAGCGCCTCTAATAAGCATATTAATCATTTTTATCACGCACTCAAAAAATTAAACCTAATAAAGAACAAACACATACCAGATTGCTATCTTTATGCAGATATTGATAGCCGGCGTGAGCTATTGGCCGGATTAATAGATACAGACGGCAGTTTAGATGGTTGTGGGTATGACTTTGCGCAAAAAGATGAAAATCTATCTTATCAGGTTTATAGGCTGGCTCGTTCAATTGGGTGCCATGCAACCATTAAAAAAGTTAAGAAAAAATGTGGCAATAATGGGGTTGTTGGTGATTATTTTAGAGTCACTATTGGTCGCAACATAGATGCCATACCAGTTAGAGTTGAAAGAAAGAAAAGACCTAACAGGCCGCATCAAAGACGCAATCTAAATTTTGGCATCAAATCGGTAGAGCCTCTAGGACTAGGTGATTACTACGGCTTTGTGCTAGATGGTAATAGCCAGTTCCTAGGTGGGGATTTTACGGTACTTCATAATACAGGCAAATCGCGCTCAGCCGGCATTATCGCCTTATGGCACCTTTTATTTTACCCTGAATCGGTGATGCTGTTCACCGCACCTCAAATCGGGCAACTTAGAACCGTTGTATGGAAGGAAATCAATATTTGTTTGCAGCGCCTACGCAATAACAAGGCGCTAGGCTGGCTGGCCGACTATGTTGTCGTACTAGCAGAAAAAATCTATATCAAGGGCTTTAAAGACACCTGGTTTGTGTTTGCTAAGACAGCCCCAAAACATCAACC
Organism: Psychrobacter sp. H7-1; assembly: GCF_904846585.1. NCBI lineage: Bacteria > Pseudomonadati > Pseudomonadota > Gammaproteobacteria > Moraxellales > Moraxellaceae > Psychrobacter > Psychrobacter sp. H7-1. The sequence continues at coordinate 29,662 of NZ_CAJHBH010000019.1, read as the reverse complement.
AACTAACATAGCAGGTCAACACGGCGATCACTACATGGTGTGGGCCGATGAAGCTTGTGGTATCGATGATGCGGTTATGGAAGTTGCTATTGGTGCATTAACCCATGAAAACAACCGCGCTGTATTGACTAGCCAGCCAGCTAAAAATACCGGCTTCTTCTACGATACGCACCATAAGTTAAGCCACCATAATGGCGGTAAATGGATTGCCCTTGAGTTCAACGGTGAAATGTCACCGATCGTTAGTAAGGACAAGCTAGTAGAAGCCCTATATCAATATGGCAGTAGAGATAGTGCAGGCTATCTAATCCGTATTAGGGGTAAGTTCCCAGAGTTGAAAGGCGAATATCTGCTAACAAGGACTGACTACTCAAACATGAAGCAGCAGCCTTGTGTGATTGAAGAAGGCGATAAATGGGGCATTATCGTAACGGTTGACGTTGGGGGCGACGTAGGCCGAGATAGTAGCGTTATATCGGTTTTACAAGTTGTAGATAAGATGGTTAAAGGCCGTATTGAGAGGCACGTACATTTACTTGATATACCGCTGTTTAGTAATAGAGCTAATATCAATACGCTTAAAGCCAAAATTAATGATGTAATGAGTGATTACCCAGGCGCGACATTGGTTATTGACCCGCTAGGCGCTGGTATGGGCTTAACGCAGTCGGTAAAAGCTGACGGGGTATATTTTGATGAAGTGCATTGGGGTTCAGCTTGTTTCAATAACACGCTTAAACGCTACTACATGAATAAACGCAGTCATGCTTATGTGACTATGGCTAAAGCGGTAGAGAAAGGACGCTTTAGCATTAGCGAGAAAGTCAAAAAAATGTACCAGGTAATGACCAACCTAGAAGAGCAAATAACACGCCTGCCATACTATTTTGATGAGAAGGCCCGTTGGTGCATGATGAGCAAAAAAGACATGCTCAAAAAAGGCATTAAGTCGCCCGATATCGCAGATACCTTGGCGTTTGGCTTTATGGAAAACATCAACTATGCCCCAGTTGAAAGTTATGAAGATATCAGCACCGGTAGTACAGAGGATAGCGAGTGGGATTTGCTCAATGAGGCGGCTGACTCTTTGCTTGATATTTAAGCTTGCAAATGGAACACATGGCACACCTGCCAGCCCAGGTAGTTAAACTTATGCAATACCAAAACTTTAAGGATTGCGTAAACCATGGCGAATAAACCAAACCCAATTATATTTAAGATAACCGATGAAGGGCGTTTAGCGGTGGTTAGACGCTCAAAAGCAAGGTATAAGCTTGTCTTTAAAGACGTTTGTTGCTGGCACGTCAAAATACGTACCAAACGGCAGAGAGACGCGTATCAAGGCAGAAGCTATGCGATCCGATATCGTAACAAGCGGTATTGAGAAGGAGAGCAAGTCTTTACGATTCAGTGTGACCTTGAATAGCGTCATGTCAAGGGATATCTACGAAGTGGGATTGCTAACCAGCGATAATAAGCTTTTTGCAATTGCAGCCAGTACCGAGCCATTATTTACCGTTTATGCAAACGTTACATTTGTCGGTAGTTTTGGCATGTCTTTAAGTGACCTGGATGTTAGTAATATCACAGTCACTACCGATCCTGATAGCGCTATTGTTATTAAGATGATTGAAGATCACTTAGCAGCACCAGACCCCCACCCTCAATACGTTAAGGCTGATAAGCTGGCCCAGCTTGATAAAAAGGTGGACAAGCTTGGCGAGAATATCAATAGTGCATCTAACAACCTGGCAGAACATCTAAAGGCGCCAAATCCACACCCGCAGTACACGCTTAAAACAGAGCACGATGCACACGTTAAGCAGTACGATGCACTCAAAAAGCTAGTGGACACAAATACTGGCACAATCGCTCAGCATGGCAAGGATATCAACAAAGTATCTACTGATCTTGATAGCCATGTGAAAGCAGCTGATCCGCATGCGCAGTATGCCAAGAAAACAGACTTATCAGCTCATACAAGTGCAGCTGATCCGCACCCTCAATACGCTAAGAAAACAGACTTATCTACCCATGCCGACTCAACCGACCCGCATCCTCAGTATTTGCAAGATAAAGACCTGGCTGGCATGAAGAAACAGATTGAGGAATTGCAGAAGCAGCTAACAGCAGCTCAAGGCAAGGTTACTGAAATGCCAATTGGTTCTGTGTATGTGACGACCAATGATTACAAGAGCAGCGCAGAAGTTAATACAGCTTTGGGTTATGGCACATGGGCTAGGTTCGCAGAAGGTAAGACGCTTGTTGGTATGTCAACCAAGGCGGCCGATCCTGCATGGACTAAGAAGCTAAAAACAGAGTTTGGTGAGTATGACCACAAGCTGACCGTTGAAGAAATGCCAAACCACAAACACAATATACAGGCAGTTGATAACGACTCAAGGGGTAATACGGCTATCGATGGTGCAAGCGGAGGCAGATTAGGTTTTGTCAGTGACCAGTTTTTGGGCGCTGTTGGTGGTGATAAGCCGCACAATAACGTACAGCCTTCTGTTGTTGTTGCCTACTGGTTGAGAACAGCTTAGTTATGATTGAGAACATATTAAATATTTATCACAATGCGATACGCGACCACGTTGATTTGCTTTATCGACGTGGCCGCACCGATAGGTTAATAGCTTGGCAAGTGGGTAATGATGAAATTCACGACCCCACGCTAATTGCTTTTAGGGCGTATAAAAATCGTAGTTATGCAGATGTGGTAATGGTGTGCGCTGGCACTAATCGGATTGGCGAGCCACTACCAAGAGAGATCATCTTTTTGCCAACCGCTAGGGATTTAATTGCAATTAAGCGCAAGTATTTAAAAGAGGCGTAAATGGATAGCCTAGATACGGACTGGTTTAATGATAACAGTCCCCAAAACCAGGACAACCCGGTAAGCAGGCAAGATAGGCTCGTAAATAATATGAGCCTTGAAGAGCTTAGGCGCTGGCGCATTGATACAGCTAGGCAAGCCAGCGAGCAGGGCAAGTTTGCCAGCCGTCATAATCAGTATTTAAAAGATACGATAAGAGACATTAAAGGCGGTGAAAGGTTAACTAGCCAGCAATTAGAAGGCTTGGTAGCAAGCGCTAAAAGCTTAGCTGGCATATCAGCTAGTGAGTTGTTGGAGTTTACGCTAGGCAATACTAGGCGCAACCAAAGCTTGATGCAGGTGCTAGATGCAAGCGTATTAGACGCATACTTAGCAAACGTCAAGAAGGCGGCTAAAAAGTTTGCTGGTGGTATCACGCCTCAAGATGTGATCAATAACTCAAGGCCCGTGGATATACAGCGCGCTAACAAGCAAATATACATGGCTATGGTTTACAAGCGGCAAGGCAATACCTTGTTTTTCTTAACCAATTCAGGGCCAGAAAGCAAGGTTGCCAATCACAAGGTGACAGTGCAGTTGCTAAACTACCCCGAGTTGCTGCTAAGGACTAAGCCGCCTAGTTTGACCGAGGTAAGAAACAGCATATTACACGGCAAGGTAAGATTTGATTGTGATTGTGGCCGTCATCAATACTGGTATCGCTATATAGCTACAGTTGGCAAGTACAACTATGGTATTGATGAAAACAGATATCCATCAACACGCAACCCTAATTTAACTGGGGTGGCTTGCAAACACGCTTTGCGAGTAATGAAGCACTTAACCAGCGGTATGATGCTAAGCCAGGTAAGAGACTATGCCAGGGCTGATATAGCTATGGCTGAAAACCAGGTCAAGCCGCATAGACGCACAAGCCAGCAGGTCAAACGAGAGGCTGGCAAGCAAACCGAGGCTCTTAATAACTGGAATGGTCGCTTACATTGGTCGAAGGTGATTAAGCAAGCCGTCAAACAGGCTGAGCAGAAAGTACGCACTGAGCAAAAACGGCAAGCCAAGGCACGTCCACATGAGCCAACAAAGGCGGAGTTAAGCAGTTATAAGTACGCACAAAGCCAATTAAAGCAAAAAGGCATACCGGACAGATATAAGCAGCTATACCAAGCAGATATTCAAGACTTTGAGAAGAAATGGGGCAAGCGATGACGCTTAAAATTGAAAATAAGCTAGTTACAGACGGCCAGGCACTAAGTACGCGTATCATAACTTTACGCAATCAATCAACGATTCCGACGTTTGTATTTAGGCGTAAAGTGCTAACAGTGAGTGATGATGATTATTATGAGCGTTCAGACTTGTCATGGGCTGGCCTTGGTGCAGTAAGTGACAGCGACAGCGATCAACACTCAATAGACTATGAGCCATTAGGGCACGCTATGGTAGTGCTACTAGACAGCTTAGGCGGCCCTATGCACGATAGCGGCATGTTTATCACCCCAGAGCAGTTTAGCTCAATGGTATTGATTGAGCCTTACGACATTGACTTAGAGGGTGATGACCGTATTCGCATGAAACCAGACTGGACCCCCAAAAAAGGCGATTTGTTTTGCTTCTTACTTAACAACCATAAAGAGTACCATGAATGTGTTGGCGTGGTCGGTAATTCGCTATTGGTGAGCCATGGCCATAGATACCTGCTAAACCAAAGATTTGACCTGGAATATTTAGATGCGTTCAATGAAAGTGAAATTGAGGATATTGAAATACCATACAAGTAAGGTTTTAGACGCAATCAATCTTGCACTGGTGTTTTTTTTGACTTTCTTGATGTAAGCCTGCCAGCAACACCAATTAACCGCCTGAAATGGCGGTTTTTTGCGATTGGAACAACCCTAAAAAGGGGGTGTATAGCAGTCTTAATATAAGCCTATCGGATATGTTCAATTTTTTTCAATGACGATAGGAAGTGCCTTATGAATAAAGAACAAGCCAAACAACATTTATCCGTTGTTTCTAATGAGCTTACCAAAACACGCCAGTTTATGCGTGAGTTTGCTAAGTTCGACACCAAACAATCTGACGTTGCACAATTTGACTCAATGATCGCTGCTAACTCGCATGATCGTGAAATGGGATTACAGGCAATTCCTGAGTCATTGCAAAAACTGTTAGAAGCTCAAAACATTGCAGCTACTACAGCTGGCAAGCAAGCGGTATTTGACGGCTTACGTGATGGTATTGCAGAGTATCAGCGTCGCAATGGCGGCGACATGCCACCAGTAGAAGTTGTACAGTCGGCTTTATCAGCTGCTACCGCATTTACCGAAAATGCACATCGCGGCGATGATAACGACCCATCATTTGACAGCCTATCATTTAGTCATCACGAGGCTTTATCAGTAGTACCAGCAGCCGTTCAGGTTGTTATTACCATGGGTATTGCAAACAGCTTGCCGTTAATCTCAATGCTACCAAACCCAACTGGCTCAAACGAAGTGCCAATCGTTGCTGGTGAAGGCACAGCTGGCATGGATATGGGCGTTATGCGTCGTGGTGAGCTTATCGACGGTGATAAAGCCGGCCTACCATACTTCGATAATCGTCACCTATTGGTTATGGAAGATGCAGGCGAGGGTAAATTCACCCTTGAATCACACGTAGCCTACACTAAAGAGATCCGCGACAACAAAACAACTAAGTTTGTTGTAGATAAAGACTCTATCAAAGCCCCATTTGTAGGCGGGCGTGTAAGCATTAAAGTTCGCGGCGTTGAAGTTGCTAACGACAATCATCGCAGTCACCCAACTTTTGGCGGCAAGAGCACGTTACAGCCACTTGATCCTATTACTTTAGGTGCAGATACCTTTATCGTTAAGTCGGCAGTTGCAGATCTTGATAGCCACACAGTTGAAGTTGCTTTTGATACTACCGACGGCGCTGCTCCAGGTGCAGACGAAGTAGAAGTTGAATTAATCTTTGACTATGAGCGTAAAGACGAGAAAGGCGACTATATCTTACGCGCACCAAGTCATGACATGGCGTTTAACTACTATGGCGTTTACGCTTACCCAAGCCGCGCTCGCTCTACCGCTACCATCGACGCGATCACCCAGCTACAAAATGAGCTAGGTATTAACTGGTATGCAGCAGCTCAAATGATCTTTATCAACAAGTACAACTTTGAGCAAAACGGCCGCTTATTACGTGGTGCAGTTAACCAGTGTCTAGCCAACCAAGAGCAGCACGTTAAAGTGTTTGACGCTGATATTGCTGGCGTGACTCACACCACATTGACTGATCTTTACTCAAACGTCCGTGTCGTTTTAGGCAAGGCTCGTACCGCGCTATCAACAATCACCAATACAGCTATTGGTCAGTATGACTTATACGTATCTGATCGTGGTGCAGCGTTCTTTGAAGCTATGAGTCGTGACGAATACACCCCAACCGGCGAACAGTACGGCGATCAATACTCAATCTACCGTATTGGCCAGTTAAACACCGGTGCAAACGTTTATTACGTGCCAGCCTCTATGGGCGTGTTTAACGAAGATGAATTAACACAAGGCGGCTATGCGTTAATGGTGCCACGTGCAACCACACCAGCCAAAGCACCATTCGTAGGTACTGTGGCAGTTCCAACTATGGTTCTAGCATCATCAGCCAATGCGTTTGAAAAAGACGTAGCGGTTTATAACCGTATGGCAGCAGAAGCTAACCCAATCCCACGTTATCGCAATCAGTGCATGTTAATTGAATTACGCAATTTACCATCACTTTAACTCGATGACTTAGCCATGTAACCGCCACGTTGTATGGCTAAAAATGGCCTTGTTGTCTGTGGCAGCAAGGCCTTTATTTTGACAAAAACATGAGGCTGATTATGACAGAACCAAAACAAGTACCAGGCAATTTAGCAGATCTTGTTATCAACCCTGAATATGCAGAAGTTGATGAAACCTATACGGTTAAAGAACTGCAAGCAGAGCTCAAAGGCCTGGGCGTTGCTTATCACTCAAGCGATAGTAAAGACGCTTTAGTATGGCGATTTCTTGACGCTCAACAGGGCGACCTTGAGCCAGTAGAAGCAGAAGTTGAAGCAGAAGTTGAGGCAAAAGAGTTTGAACAAATCACTGTTTACAACAGTGGTGCATACAATCTATATGACCCGCATAGCCGCACCTTGTTTTACGCTCGTAAAGAAGCGGTTATCGAACTCAAGCCAAGCATTACCAAAGAGCGTGTGTTGCGCAATATCGAACAGATCAACGCAACGCGCGGCAAAGTTTTAGTAATTCTTTAAACCCTATAGGCTGTGGTGCTTTGCATCGCAGCCGTCTTTTGGCTAAGGGCGGCTTAAATGTTAAATAGCAATACTTTAGGACGTGCAGTAGGTATAAGCCAGGACGAGGTTTCTGGAAATGCAAGCCCAAACGTGCCGTCAATCAACCAAAATGGCGTTATTGTTGGCCGCTTCAAGCGTGGCCGTTCAGACAAGCCATTCAAGGTCAATCCCCAAAACTACAAGGCCTTACTGGGTGAGGATCGGGCCAACCCAAGTTATTTAATTGTTCAAGATGCCTTCATTGCTGGAGCCACTGAGTTGTGGATCTTGCGTATAGGCGATCCAATTCTAAAGCTTAGCAATGGAACCGAAGTTACAGATGGAAAGACGTTTGAGCAAATAGCATTTGAAAGTAATTTATACCCAGTGCCAATGGTTAGGGATGATATTTACGTGCCATTGCTTGAGCCGCTTGACGCTCAATTAAGGTCGCTAATCAAAAAGGCTGGCGATATCGTTGATTCATACTTACCTGGCGTTACTCACTTTGATATTAAGAAAATGACATTTGGCAAGGCGTTTGATATTGCAGAGGGTTACAAGCCAACACTTGAGTTGCTGCAATCCCATCTAGGAACAGTGCTTAAACAGCCAGCACCAATTACAGATAGCCACAAGGCTGGCATTGAGGTGCTGCCAGCATCATTGCGTTATGGCTTTAAATCATTTGATTATGAGTATGGTTATAGCGTATCAGCCAGCCAGCTAAACATTGAGCGCATATCGAAAACCAAAGAAAAAGACATTCACTCAAAATACACACCTAAAGCTGAAATTCTAGACGTTCAGCTATCACAGGCATTGCAGACTCAGAGCGCAAATGCAGGAACAGGCTTTTATACACAAAGTTATACCTTGCTAGACTTAATTATGTCGAATGGGCTGGTTGAGACGACTGCTAATGACGAGAGTTACCAGCCGCAAGTTGAGCAGTTATCACTGGTATTACACCAAGCTTTAAGTGTTGTCGATATCAAGGTTGATAGCGGTTACTTGCCAGCAGTTAAACCGTTGAGCGTCCACATAACAGACAAGGGTTACTACACGACGATAAGCGATGGTTATTCAGCCGACTTAGAGCTTATGGATATCGAGCATATTAATTACCTTGCTGGCAATTATGATGCAAATAGCGGCTATTTAGTTGGAGTTGAAGCCTTGGATGCAACCAAGATTGATTTTGAACAAGTGGATATAGAGGTTTCCCAGGACGGCTACACCCCAATTATTAAACCACTAAATATCTTTACAACACAGAGGTTGACTTCCTCCCCTCCCTAAAGTGAGGGGATTCCCGATATTGCTACCGAGAACTTCCTAATTCAGCGAGAACAGCTCATGCAGACTAACTACACAAGACTGACATTCTCTCCAAAGGCTAACCCCGCAAGCCCTGCGGTTAAAATGTTTCTGGCAGCATTGATATCACGGTCATGGGTGGTTTTGCACTCAGGGCAATCCCAGTGGCGTGTATCAAGCGCCAAGAAATTCAAGGTATATCCACAGTTGGAACAGCGTTTAGAGCTTGGGAAAAATTGGTCTATCTTAGAGATAGTCCGACCAGCCCAGTCCGCTTTGTATTCCAACTGGTTAACAAAGTTACCCCAACCGGTGTCAGCGATATGCTTGGCCAGCTTAGGATTTTTAATCATGTTTTTTATTCGAAGCGATTCAACACAAATAACTTGGTTTTCGTTTATTAATTTGCGGGACAACTTGTGCAAGTTATCCAATCGACAATCGGAGATTTTGGCGTGAATACGAGCAACTCTCATCTTAGCCTTAGCGCGATTAGCCGAGCCGAGTTTTTTTCGACTCAAGGCGCGCTGGGCTTTGGTGAGTTTAGTGGCGTATTTAGCAGTCAGGCGAGGATTATCGATTTTAATACCGCTATCGGTAACAAACAGGTGTTTAATGCCAACGTCAATACCGATATTGCTATCAGACTTTGGCAAGACCTGATTTTTAAACTCGCACAGGCACGATACAAAGTAACGTCCTGCACAATCTTTGGAAATGGTAATGGTGCTTGGTGCGCTTGGCAGTTGCCTAGACCAACGTATATCAAGCGGCTCTTTGCTTTTGGCGATGTAGATTTTACCGTCCCTGTATTTAAAGGTGTTTTTGGTAAATTCAGCCGATTGTTTATGGGTTTTCTTTTTGAATGTTGGATATTTGGCACGGCCCTCAAAGAAGTTCTTAAAAGCCGTTTGTTGGTGTCTAAGAGCTTGTTGTGTGGGAACACAAGAAACATCATTCAAAAAAGCAAATTCAGGTTGTTTTTTCAATTCAGTAAGTTTAGCACTTGCTTGAATATAGCCTATTTTTGCCTTGCTTTGGTAATACTCATCAGTACGCCAGCGCAATATCGTGTTATAGACAAACCGCACGCAGCCGAACGTTTGAGCAAGCAGTTTAGCTTGTTCATCAGTTGGGTAAAAGCGGAATTTATAAGCACGATGCTTCATATTTCACATTTTATTATTAAAAATGTGAAAAATCAACATTTTAGCTATTATGGCGTTTCCTCCATGCCCTTAAGCGCATGGTTTCCACGCCATTAGGAGAAAAAGATGAAAACAGGTTTTGCAGGCGAGCTGCGTTGCATTGTTAAAAAGAAGGACGGTACAACTGTTCAAGATACCGGCTACCAAAAGAACATGTTTCTTAACACAGGCTTGGACTTTTTTGGCGGTGGCCACGGTGATGATATTTTTGCTCACTGTGTGATTGGCGCCGGCGAGGATGCACCAGAAGCCACACAAGACAAGTTGGTCAGCTTTGTGGCTAAAAACAACTCTATTGAAGCTGATGATAGAGGTTCAGAGCCGTATTTAAGTGGTGATCAAGAGTTCAAGGTATGGCGTTCTAGCACATATCGCTTTGAGGATATTAGCGGCGAGTCTATTTCAGAGGTTGGTTTGGCTAGTGAGTTTGTCAGTGAAGATGAATACCATCTTTGCACCAGGGCATTAATCAAAAGCGCAGAAGGTGAACCAATCACAATCACGCTTAAAGAAGATGAAGTGCTGGAGATCACCTACCGCATCTGGCAGGTTTTTGACCTATCGGATAAAGATTTTTCCATCAAGATTACCGATGATATTGGGGGCGAAAAGCTATATAACGCTAGATGCCGTTTGTCTGGTATTGGTGATGAAGGTGCTTACTATGAATACAAGGCAGGCATGGCGTTTGCAGAAGATACCGAATATTCATCAGAAACCTATAACGGTTTCTATTCGTATGCTGGCGATATTGGCGAGGTTACAGGTGTGCCAAGCATCAATATGGGTGAGGCCGCCAGTGTAACGCTTAGTGACTACGAGGAAGGCTCATACACACGCGACATGAGTATTTTCTTCGGTCTTGATGATGCACGTTTTCCGGTTAGAAGTGTGTTGGTACCAACAACTATGGGTAACTATCAGATTCAGTACGGATCACAGCAGAGTGACGACCCAATACCTAAGTCGAAAAACGATACCTTGACGGTGCCAATTCGCTTTACTTGGTCACGTTACGAAGGCGATTTAAATGTTACCGAATAACAAAATTAAGCGTGCAAGAAAATGGCTTGGTGATCTGCATGAGCCAAGGGATAGAAAGCACCCCAATACACGCTCGTTTTGTTTAGGTGGTGTTGATATAGGCGACACCACTCAAGGTATAACCAATTATGTCTGGCAGGCTTGGACGGATGGGGCGGCCATTTATTTGCAGCGTACTGATTCTACTAGGCCTGATAGGGTGCTAACCGATAAGAGCATAACATCGGTTTCGGTTGCCTTTACTCGCGATATGAACCTAGTAATTGCCTATCAATCTGGTATTGATTCAAAGTTATGGGTTGGTCGCAATGGTTCGCTTGTTGGGAGTATTGTTGCCTCAATTCGAGGCGGCAAAGACCCCATGGTGGCACTTGATGACAATAGATATGCAACTGATATCACGTCTGACGTGATCTTTGCGTACATCAAGGACTCAATGCTTTGTTGTCGATACCAGCGTGAAGAGTATAGAACCGAGCATAAGTTGCAGATGTTGGATAGCGATACAAACCTGTATCGCATGGGTATGGGTAGGGATAATCGCTTTTTATTCCTACTTCAAAAAGAAGTTAAAAACTAAGGCGGATTTATGATCACAACTAAGATTTTAAAAGCCGCTGTTGGCGTGCAGCGTGGTGATGTTATTGATAACACAGAGTCTACGAAACTTCAAAACGTCACGAACGGTATCATCATTGGTAAGTTCAAACGTGGCGTTATCGGGATCCCGTTTAAGGTCAATGAAGGCAACTTTTCTGCCATTCTAGGCCGTGATGTGGCAAACCCCAGTTTCCTGGCTATTGAGGACGCTTTAAACAGTGGATTGAGTGAAGTTTGGGTTATGCGAGTGGGCAGCAGCTACAAGCGAGCCGACTTGAGTGGCTTAACTGATTGCTTTAACAAAACTATTAAAGAAGGCGATATGCAAGTCGGTGACGGCCAATATATCCCTGATTATCAACAAGGCCAAAATCAGTAATAGGAGTTTATTTATGGCGTATGTTCTGGTGGAAGAGGGCAAAATTGAGGAACTTGAAGAGGCCTGCCAGCGGTCTGTGAAAGTTGACGATATTAAATTAAGTAGCGGCTATATTTCAGTATATGAGCAATCAGGCGAAGAAAAAGAGGAAGAGTGATCATGAGTATTAAAGGCGTTATCCTTACTAAGGACGCAGATGTAAGAGAACTCGCTGCCCGTATCGGTAAAGATATTGGCGGCGTTGACAAGCTTACAACTGGCGATAAAAAGAGCGTTGTTGCTGCCATTAACGAGGTTAAAAAAGCAACTGTTGAGGCTGGCGAAATTTACGCCACTAAAGAAGAGGCTGCCAAGCTTGCCAGCAAGGTAGAGCTACAACAAGCTATCACTGATCTTATCAACGGTGCTGATGAAGATGATGATACTTTAAAAGAGCTTGCAGATAAGATCGCTGACTTGTTTGAAGCTGATGAAAACTTTGCTCAACAAGTTAATGTTATCGATAGCGACAAGGCATCACGTACTGAACTTAACCAGGTTGAAACAGAATTATCTAGCTCAATCCAGGAAGCCAAAACCCAACTACAAACGGCTATTAGTGCAGAGGAGACTTCTCGTAAAGCCGAAGATAAAGCCATTCGCGGTGAGTTTGCCAAAGCTGATCAAGACTTAAAGAAAGCGGTTGACGCAGCGGACGCAGCAATTCGCAGTGAGTTTGCAGCTGCCGATAAGTCACTTAAAAACACATTTGAAGCAGCAGACACGGCCATTCGTGGTGAACTTGCGCAAGCTGACCAAGCACTAAAGCAAGAAGTTAAGCAAGAATCAGAAGCACGTAAAGCCGAAGATACTGCTATTCGTGGTGAACTTGCTGAATCTAGCCAGCAGGCCCAAAAAGCACTTGAAGATGAAGCAGCTGAACGCTTAGCAGAAGATACCGCTATCCGTAATGACTTTACCCTGGCCGACCAAGAGCTACAAAAAGCGATTGATTCAGAAGCGGCAACCCGTAAAGCGCAAGATACTGATATCCGTAACAAGTACGCGACTAAAGCCGAGTTAACCCAGGCGATCACCGATTTAATCAATGGTGCAGATGCAGATTCAGACTCTTTAAAAGAACTTGCAGACAAAATTACTGCCCTAGCTCAAGCTGATAAGGGATTGGTAAGTGCTACCGAAACCCAATCATTCAAGGCGGCTAATAAAGAGATTGCTCGTAATAATATTGACGCAGTAGCTAAAGCAACGTTTGAAACAGCGGTAGCTAACATCGAACAAGTTAAAGCAACCCGTGAAGAGCTTAGCTTAGCCAAGACAGAGTTAAGGGACTCTATTAACACTAAGAGCGCCCAGCTTAGATCATCTATTGATGATGAAGTAGCTAATCGCAAAGCAGACAGCGCAGCAATTCGCACAGCATTTGCTCATGCAGACGACATGAACAAAGAAGCTTTAACAGCGATGATCAACACCAAAGAAATCTCTTTACGCAGTGAAGTTACCAATTATATCGAGGTGCTACAAAGCGGTATTGATGCAGAATCGGTGGTTCGTAAGGTTGAAGATACCGCTATTCGCAGCGAGTTTGCCCAAGCTGATAAAAAGCTAAAAGACAGCCTGATTGAGACTATCAACGCAAGAGACTCTTCTATTCGTAACGACTTCAACAAAGCTGATAGCCTGGTGCAAGCAGCTGTTTTAGCAGAAGAAGGTGCTCGTAAAGCGGAAGATGAAGCGATCCGTGGTGAATTGTCGCTTATCGACCAAAGCCTAAAGGCAAAGGTTGCTTCAGAAGAGAACGCACGTAAAGCAGAAGATACGGCTATTCGTGGCGAGCTGGCAGGCATTAATCAGTTAATACAAAGCACTATTGATGCAGAAAGCGCAGCCCGTAAGTCAGAAGATGCAGCTATTCGCAGTGAGTTTGCTACTAAAAATGAGCTAACCAAAGCGATCACTGACTTAATCAATGGCGCTGATGTTGATTCTGATACGTTAAAAGAGTTGGCCGATAAGATCACAGCCCTAGCCCAAGCCGATAAGGGCCTAGTTAGTGCTACCAGTGCTCAAGAGTTTGAAGAAACCAACAAGGAAATTGCTCGTAAAAATATCGACGCAGTAGCTAAGGCGGTTTTTGATGAATCAGTAGCGACAATCAATAGCACTAAGGCTGATCGCACTGAACTTGAGCAAGCCAAAACTGAACTGAATCAATCTATTCAGGATAAAGGCGTTGATCTACAAGTAGCTATTGATAAAGAGCAGGCCGAGCGTAAGTCTGAAAACACGGCTATTCGCAGCGAACTTGCTTTAGCAGACCAAAGCTTAAAAGACGACGTTGAAGCGAAAGACGCAGCGATTCGCAGCGAGCTTACCCAGTCTAGCCAGCAACTTCAAGAAGCCATTAGCGCAGAAGAAGAAGCCAGAAAGGTTGAGGGTACTGTTATTCGCAGTGAGTTTGCCCAGGCTGATCAAAAGCTAAAAGAAGCTGTTGATGCAGAAGATGCAGCTATTCGAGGCGAACTAACTAAAGCTGGCGAGCAGCTGCAAGAAGCTATTGAAGCTGAAAAAACGGCCCGTGAAGCCGCTGAAACCGCTATCAATGAGCAGATTGCTACTAAGGCTGATAAGGCTCCAGAAGGCGAGGAATACGCTTTAGTTTCAGCGCTTCCTGATTTGGCCTCATACGCCACTAAGGACGAGCTAACACAGGCCATTGTGGACCTGATTAATGGCGCTGATGCCGATTCTGATACGCTAAAAGAGCTCGCGGACAAGATCACAGCTTTAGCCCAGGCTGATAAAGGCTTAGTAAGTGCAGCTAACAAGCAAAGCTTTAAAGTAGCTGAAAAAGAAACGGCCCGTAAGAACATTGATGCAGTGTCAACGGCAGAGCTTAGCAGCGCAGTAGAAAAACTTAGCAACACTCATTCTACACGCAGCGAACTTACGCAAGCTAAAACTGAATTGACTGATTCTATTGAAGCTAATGCAAGCCAGCTGTTAGAAGCTATTGGTGCAGAAGAGCAAACCCGTAAAGCAGAAGATGAAGCGATCCGTGGTGAACTTGCTAAGACTGGCGAGAAAATCCAAGAAGCTATCGACGCTATCCCAGAGATCGACTTAACCCCATTTGCTACTAAGGTTGAGTTAACAAAAGCTGTAACGGACCTTATCAATGGTGCTGATGCTGATTCAGATACACTAAAAGAATTAGCAGATAAGATTACCGCTTTAGCTCAAACAGATAAGGGCCTGGTTAACGTAACAGTTGAACAGAAATTTACCCTAGAGGAAAAAGCCCAAGGACGCAGCAATATCGGTGCAGCCTCAATTGATGACCTTGAAGCACAAAAAGAGGGCATATTAGGTGGGATCGCAACTGCTATTGAGCCGCTGGCAACTAAAGAAGAATTGAAAGCTAAGGCTGACAAGGCACCAGAAGGCGAAGAATACGCCCTTGTTTCATCGTTACCTGGGTTAGTAGCACCTTATGCTACCAAGGACGAATTAACGCAAGCTGTTACCGACTTGATCAACGGTGCCGATGCTGATTCAGATACTTTGAAAGAATTGGCGGATAAGATTACCGCATTGGCCCAGGCTGATAACGGTATTGTTAGTGCAGCAAAAGCTCAATCTTTTGATACAGAGCAGCAGAAGCAGGCACGCACCAACATTGCCGCTTTAGCAGAAGAGGATTTAGAGTTTGGCGAAGGCTATGCAGAGCGATTTGCAGAGGCTTTAGAGCAAGCAATTAGCGATGGTACTACAGAAGGCCAAGCATAGGTGGATAATATGAAAAAATTAGTACCACATGAAAAGTTAAATGAATTTATCGACACGCTTGGTGCGTCGGTAGGGTCAATGATTGCTGATATTAAGCGAGGGGTTGAAAAGCTAGATGGTCGCATTGGCGAGAGCGAAGCAACTATCACCACTTTATCTCAAAAAATTGATCCGTTGCATGACCTGGAAGCACGAATTACTAAGCTAGAGTCGTATCATCAAGTAGATGAGCAAGACTTGGGCGAAGATACTCAAGCGGTATAGGAACACGTGCAACCAAAACCATTGTCTGACTTTATACTATGCCCATATCTAAGAATATGGGCATTTTTTTTAGCCACATCAATCAACATAGGTGAGTAGATGAAAAAGTTAGTATCACATGATGAATTTATTAAGTTTATAGACGAAGTTAGCGTGTCGTTAGTTTCAAAAATCAAAGGCCTTACAGGGCCATTAGAGGAATTGCTGGATCGCTCATTAGTGATTGGTAGCGACTTAACCAAGCTGTCTGAAAAAACAGAGGGTATTCCAAATATTGCAGAAGCAGAATCACGAGTAGCTAGACTTGAAAAGATACATAGAGAGTCTGGCCTAGCCAAAGACTATCCTGGCCATGGTTGGTATAAAACCACTGATACTGGCGTTGTTTATAACAAAGGTGTACCAGAGGGTGAGACTTATATCTTTGAGGGTGATCCAACTGAGTATTTAAGTATTCATAAAATACCTTATTCCAGGGGTAGTTCAACCTATCTGAGTGACATGGCTGAACACCATGCCAATCTTGAACGGTATGCAACTAGCAACATGACAGATATGGAAATGATGTTTCATTTCTACAACAGTTCATTAATGGGTGGTAATGGCGAACCTAAGATAGTGGATGTTTCTCACTATGATGTATCTAACGTGACTAACATGGCAGGTGTATTTCAGCAGTCAGAAAATACTACCTTTAAAGGTGTAGAGGGTTGGGATGTGTCAAATGTAACTAATCTTGACGCTGCATTCTCTACATCCACATTCAACCAAGACATTGGTGGGTGGGATGTTTCTAATGTTGTAAGTATGGAATCAGCGTTTAACGGTGCAAGAGAGTTCAACCAAGACATTAGCAAATGGGATGTTTCAAATGTTACCAATATGAGAGCTATGTTTAACAGTGCAAAAAACTTTAATCAAGATATTAACAATTGGAACACTTCAAATGTTACTGACATGAGTAATATGTTTAATGGAGCAAGTGTATTTAACCAAGATCTATCCCAATGGTGCGTATCTAAAATAACATCCGAACCACGAAGCTTCTATGCTAATGCTTCGGCATGGATCCTACCCAAACCAGCCTGGGGAACCTGCCCGCCGCGCGGTGAGGCGAAATATTACTAGGAACACCCCTAAACAATACTGTTAGCCCAACTCTATACTATGCCTATATTCACCAATATAGGCATTTTTTATGGCAACTCAACTGTTTATTAATATCCTGCCTACTTCCGTTACTATCACCAATAGCAAGGAAAGTAAGGCATTAGCAACTATCGAGCTTGTTACTGAATACGGCTTTGACAACAACGTCGTAGCCAAGATACAAGTAGTTGATGACAAGACACCAACTAACGCAAATGACCCGTTAAACAATCTGTTATTTGACATCACATTTGCAGATAAGGTTGATGATAGCAAGATCACTTCTTTGCAGGGCCGCCTATATACTGGCGGTGGCGCAGACGAGCTTGAAAACAACTATCCAAACGACTTTTCATATATCACGCAAAAGCTTGATTTTCATGGCGCGCTAGATAGCAGCAACGATTTCTTTGAGCAAGTTGAAACCACCTATTCTAAGACTAATGCAACCCAGGTTGTAGATGCGTTAAAAGCTGTTAAAGCCCTAAAAGACCACGGTACATACCGCAAGGCTGAAATTGTGGTTGACGTGCCAGCCAGCAAGGTTGTTGAGTCAACGCCAGAACAGATTACACGTAGCCTGCTTGATATGCGTGAACGCCCACGCTATATCGTTGTTTGCTCAACTGACGATATGCCAATTATTGAAGCTACAACCAAAGTTATGGACAAGCTAAACTGTCACGTACTGCTAGATTTAGGCAATATTAATGACTGGGTGGCAGCCGCGGCACTTGCTGACTCAATCAACATTAAAGACCATCGTTTCTGGATCTTCTGGAACCCGAACGTATCACGCCCTTCAAACAGCGCAAGCGTACTATCACGTAAAAAATGGCGCCCTTGTGTCGGTGATTATCTAGGCCAATTGCTTGTTCGTAACGCCCTTACCAACGCATCTGGCATCCCACCTGTTAACCGCCCTGTTGCTGGTTACGACTTTCCTGTTAGCTTCCGTGATATGGAAGTGCTGCCAAACGTCAGCCTTGATGAAGAGGCTCAAAACGCCCTGGCTGCTGCTGGCGTGAACGTGGTGCTGAATGAGCGCTTCGATGCTGGTGATCGCTGGATTTATGGTGATGCTCTAACTCAATACGATAGCAAAACAAGTGCCTTGCGCTTAATCAACGCATCTGAAATTACAACTTACGTTGATAACGCAGTAGTAAGCATTGCTAAGAAGCACTTGCTTAAAGGTATGGCGAGCTATGTGAACGACGCAGATGCAGAAATCCGTCGCTTCCTAAACGCTTGTAGCTCAGCTGGATTGTTGCAACCAGTAGCAGAGCTATCCGGCAAACTTTATGGTTTAGAAGTTGCGCCAAGATCGGACAACCCATTTGAGAAGGTTGATATCAGACTTGTTAAACGCCCCGAAGGTTGTGCTCGACAAGTTTACTTTGAAACCACAATCACCAAGTAATAATGCCACTTTGTTAGTGTAAAAAAAGGAAAAACAATTAATGTTAGTATCTAGTCATATTATCGAGCGTAACCAGGATCGCATGTTAGAACGTCAAGAAGCACAATTTGACGCTACTAATAGCGCCAAACAGGCCGCAGAATCCATTGAATTTGATCCGATTGACGAGCGCATCGCCACACATGCCACAACTCAAATGCGTTTAGCTGCATTGCAAGTGGCATTTATGCTGGCAGGCATCATGTCAGAAGTTGACTTTGAGGATCAGGAATTGCTACCAAGCGAACTCCTTGATAGCCTGATCCTTGAGGTGTTTGTTGAGGACCCAGAAGATGACGACGACGAGATTGACCCAACTGTCAAAACCGTCTTGTCAGCTCATATTGCAGACGCCATGAGCACTTTGGGCGTTGATGAGGACCTGATTAACGATGTTTTTGATAGCGATATTGATATTGCAGATGCGGCAATCGAAACAGCCTCAGAAGTTATCTTAGAGAATATGCCGGCGGACGACGAGCTAGATGACTTCATTTCTATGTTTGCGTACGGTGACGAAGCCACTTATGATGCAATGATGAAAGAAGATGATGAAGATATGTACGACGCAGCCAAAAAGCCTTTAACAGTTGGCCGAAAAACCAAGCGCAAAGTAGGCAATAAAACTGTTACCTATAAAGCAGTTAAAGCGGTGCGCGATGGTAAAGTAACGGTTGTTAACAAGCGTATTGGCGGCAATATGCGTTTAAGTGCAGCCCAAAAAGCAGCCCTTAAAAAAGCTCGAAAAAAATCTGTAACCGGCACTGCTGTTAAAAAGCGCATGATGTCATTTGCCAAAGGCTTACAGCGAAATATCTATAACATCGACCCTCAAAAAGCGCGCAATATCCGTCGTGGATTAAAAGCGAGCCACTACCGTCGCAGTGTCGGCATGTAATTTGTTGGAACACCCCAACCAGTCACAGCTAACCTCAAGTGATAATAACCCCAATCATTTAATTTGTTTGGGGTTATTTTTTCATGAAACTATCAGAGATTACAGAAAAAACGTCGCTTGTCAGCGACTTTGTTAAGCGTTTAGCCAAAACAGCCAGACAGCAAGTTGTTGTTACTGATGTTTTAAGAGTATCAAGGGTGTCTGGTGCCAGTGCCAGGCCTGTTCATATCGCTTTAGACGGCGGCCAGGTTGTAAAGCTTTATATTCGTGAGGCCCCTGAATCAGATCAGCCCGACGGCCTAGATATTTTCCGTATTGATATCAATAGTAAGACCCAGCCGACCACTGGTGACTTTGATAACTCTTACAAGCCGTCATTTAACGCATCAGTTGACGAGATTGCAAAGCTTGTTTCGCAAGGCCAAAAGGCATTTAGCGCAAGACGAGCTAGAGCTCAGGTAACTAAAACCAAGCGTAACAGAGCGCCGGCTAATAAGGCTCAAACACTAAAGGTACTGCTAGAAGAGGCCGCAGAGCTGGACAAGGTGATTGAAGTTAAGACCAAAGAAAAACAATACCTTGAGACTCAACTAGAGAAAGTAAAAGAACAGAACGCAGCATAAGGTAATGGTATGCAAAACGCCTATTTAGTGGACTTTTTTTTAAGCAGCATGCTACTAATTATGCTGTTTTACTTATACATTGATATCTTGAGCAGGTTAAAAGTCCTTAACAGAGTCATTGATAGTAATACGCTGGCAGTAGCAATTGGGCATACCTTGCGCCAATCGCTATTGTTGAGCATGCCGCTTTTAGGGCTGCTTATATTCTTATTGTGGCGTTTTTATGCGGTCATGGTGATATCGAAGTCCTGGGGTGTTGGGGGTGCTGGATTGCTTGTCATCATGGCTATTTTAGGCTCATTTTTTGTATGGCTTGATATGCTTTTGGTTTGTGTTAAAAACTCACGATTCGTTGATGCTTCAAAGCTTGTGACAATGGCTAAAAAAACAATAAATAAGGCTAACTTGCCAGCCCCTAACACCCCGTTATCAGAGGTGCGCATTAGATGATTACCGCTGAACACATTAGGCAAATGGTTATTCATTGGCTAGATACGCCGCCAAATGGTTACTTTGCTCAAAGCTATGGCGCAGATGCCAAGGCCATGTTATTAAAAGAGTTGTCAGCTGATACGGCGGATGATTTTTTGAGAAAACTAAGGCGCGATATACCGATAATAGATACGTTGGATGAAGAACAATTGAGCATATCTGTTGAGACAGTAGGCTTTGATAGGATTAATGTTGTCTTATCTATTGGCAATATTGATATTCAATTAAACGATAACCCAATAACCGATATCGACCAGGATTACTACAATGTCAGTGCCCAGTAACCAGCTAAGAAAAAAGATACTATCAAGTATAGATAGCCATTTAAACGACTATCCCGAGGTTGCAGATCGCTGGCGAGCTGGCGACCCCACGGTAAGGGCCATGATGACCTCTATCGTGGAAACCGTATTGTGGTTATCACGTGACAACGCAGTTAACATCACAGAGCCGTTTATCAAGTCTAAGCAAAGTACCATCATTGCAGACGCAATTAACAAGGGTATATTGCCAGTTGCTACACCTTGCCAGCACATGATCACCATTGAAAACAACGGTGATGAAAAGGTAAGCCTAAGTCAAGGTCGTCTGATTGAAGATGGTACTGGCAGACAATGGCGGCTTATGACCTCAATCACATTGCAGCCTGGCGATACAAAAAAAGTTTTGGCAGAGCAAAGCACTATCAACTACATTGAAACAACTATACCTGTCAGTGAGTCGTTTTATCGCTTGGATATATCCACGACCGATGGGGCTTATTTTTCTGGCTTATCGGTTGTCAATGCAACTTTAGGTGTTACCTATCAGTACACACCAAAATTTATGAACGCTGGTGTTGGCCAGTCTGTTTACACCTTGCAGAGTCATAATCTTGAAGATATAACCATTGTATTTGGTGATTCTGAACGTGCAGGGGCAACGGTTCAAGCTGGCGATACTTATGAGATCGCAATCACCCAAAGCTATGGATATGTTGATCAAACAAGCCTAAGCAGTGCAGCCTTGAGCGAGATATATGCCACAGAAGAAAGTAAGCTCAATATGTACTTTAAGGCTGGCGAGCTTGTACGAGCTGGTGCAGATCCGTTAAGTGTGGCTCAAATGCGACTACTTGCCAGCTACCCATCAATGTATGATCACAACGCTGTTTTTATGGGCAACTTTGACTTTTTGGTTAGAAAGCATTTCATGCAGCGGTTTGATTACATGGCTATATGGAATGAGACAATCAATGAGAAGCACTATGGGGCTTCATTGGATGCAATCAACCATCTGTTCTTAACCGTGGTGGCCAAGAACAAGGCTGAACAAAATGCACTGGTAGATGATATTAAAAAGCTGGTGGCTAATGCCGACTCATTGCTGACCGATAAGGTTAACGTCAAGGCAGTCACAGAAAGGCCTTACAAGATAACTATTTCTGGTCGCCTAGCTTCGGTGCATGATATGGATTCAGTAAAGACCCAAATCAAAGAATTGCTACTTGAAAACTTTGGTAAAGGCTCGCTGTCATCAAGTTACCACAACCCAGACGGCTTTAACAAACAAGAGATTGCTATTAAGATCCGAAGTGATATTACGGCTTTCCAGGATCGTATCAGTGACTTTTCTGTATTAACAGAAGATACCGCTAAGAACCCCATTAAGCCGCATGAGTGGGCCTATATCACAGAAGAGAGCATTACGATTGATATGACGAGAACGGCCGATACTGGCACAGCTATTTGGACTTTGTAAAATGAGTAGTGTTAGCAAGTTACAAGCATCTGATTTTACTAGAACGGTGCAAGAGAGCCATAAGGCAAATGAGCTTGATATGGCAATTGCTGGTATCTTCACCAAGCTAATCGAAGAATATGAGCTTGAAAATTTGGTGGATATGAATAGCTACGGCACCCCATGGCTAGAAAGCAGCCCAGTTGTTATTGAGCGATTCAATAAGCTTAACGGCCTAGTGATCTTGAGACAAGACGCAGATGGGTTATCAACTGATATCATGTCTACAATTCTATCTAGCTGGCAGGCTATGGCCAGTGGCCGTGGCTTGGCTTTTTTGCAGTTTGTCTTAGACATGTTGTTCCCAGGTAATAACAGGGTGCTCAGGCTTTGGCATTCAAAAGAGCTGGCAAGCTCTTATCCAATAGCGGTAAGTGAAAAACAAATGCCAGGTTCTTTTTTGACTAGCCGTGTGCGTATTGCGTTAACCCTTGATGATGAAAATAGCGATATTTCAGATATTGCCCCTGTCTTAGAAAAGCTGGTTCCCTGGAATATCGTACCTGAAATTGCTGTATCTGTTAATTTCAGCCAGGTTGATGTTGCTGTCGCGGTTGGTGGTTATCGCTATCATGTGGCCTACCTGTCGCCATATTGACACACGTTCAATTACTGATGGTTAGCATGTGAGTGATCATGGTTTTGATGCTCTTCAGTATTAGAACCGTGCATATCTTGAGAGTGGTCGTGCGTAGTAGAAATCATCGCTGAATCATCATGCATTTGATGTGCGCCATGCGAGCCGTGATCGCCGTGTCCACCCATGCTATGCATGGCTATAGGCAGGGCAATTACTGCCAGTCCTGACAAAATCATTACGACGCCATTTAATTGACGTAATTTATAGCGGCCAATTTGTTTGTGTAGCCAGCCCACAGTCTCTTGGGTAGCGACCAACATGGGAACCGTGCCTAAGCCAAAGACAAACATTAATAAAGCCCCAGTTGCGATGTTATTGCCGACAACGGCCATCAGTAGAGCGCCATAGACCAAGCCACAAGGTAAAAAGCCCCATAATAAACCCGCTGCTAAAGCCCTTGGGAAGGTAGTTATTGGGAAAACTTTTTGACGTAAAGGGGAGAGTTTTTTCCAAACGCCCATGCCCACTTTTTCAAGCTTATTTAAAAAAGGCATGCCCAGCATAGATAGGCCAATGAATACCAATACCAGACCCAGTAAAATACGCGGGGTTGAGTTGCCCATTAATAGTGGGGCTAAGACCGTGGTGCCCACAATACCTGCAATAACCCCTAGAATTGAGTAACTAACCAGGCGACCAAAGTGATAAGTAGCAATAAGCCCTCTTTTCTTTAGCGGGCCTACTTCCTGCATAGATAGACCAAAAGCGGTAACTAAGCCACCACACATACCCAAACAATGTGGTGAACCAAAAAAGCCCATAGCAAATGCTGCTAATAATAAAGGAGTTGTCATTTTTAATCCTTGTACTGTTTCATCCATGCAGTTCAAGGTAAGGCACAAAGGAAACAGAGTAGTAGTTGAAAGTCAATCACTCACAGTATTAGTATCGATATCGTATTCTAAAGTGAGAAGGACGAAATCAAGGATTATATCATTGAATTGTTTTGATTCTTGAACCAAAGGCACTAAAAAATTTTCAGGAACACCCCTAAAAGCTCAATCCCTTTATACCCCAAAATATCCCTACCACTTATTATTGATTAGGGTTATTTCTATGAAAAGTTCTTCACCTACCTTGCAAGCCTATTCTCAAATGCACGAGCTGGCCAAGTCTTTGGGCTCAGCTATGCTTGCTTGTAACGCAATTTGTAAGCCAGAAGGTTACGAAAACCTTTATATCCTTATTCAAAACTTCCAGCGCCCAATGATAACCAACCACGAGCCAGCCGACGCAGATTATGCCTATGGTTTCCAGGCCCACGTTACAGCGCCGCCTAAAACAAACTTTGAAGGCCAGTGGACCATGATTGAGACTGAATCAGGCACCATTGCCAAGTTTGCAGAAGATATCGTTATTAAACACAATGGCGAGATCCCACTGGTGCGTGTTTATGATGGGTTCGCTACCGATGGTAATGAGATTAAAGGTAAGACTGAATACTTGCTTAAAGACTGTGCTATCACCTTCCCTGATGGTGGTGGTGAGATTGATTCAGCAAGCCGCAGTCAGATCCTGCAAGTTCAAGTAACTTGCCGTTATAACTACTTTGGCCAAACTGGTGATATTGGCGCCGGTACTGCTAACAAGCTGGCTGGCTTGTTAACCAACGCGCTAAACGCTTTTGGTGGCTATAAACCAGTTTCTACCATTGGTGGTACAACTATCTTTGGTTAAGGTAAGCCTGTATGTTTACTAGCAGACAAGATAGCTACATCGAGGGCGATATTAAGAGTGTCGCCACTCGATTTTATGAAGAGCTATATACGACCGGTTATTCACTTCTTGAAAGTGATGTAGAGCGTATTATTACTGATGTTTGCCGCGATTACCTGGCATGGGGCGGTGCGTTACGTGCGTATGATCTTGATGATAAAGATGATACCTATACGTTACTTCTTGATAGCACAACAAATATCTACAACGACGAATGGAGCATTATTAGGCCTGTTGTTGTGGCTAGATGCGACCTTATGCAAGCTAAACGCATGGAAGGCGCTCAAAACTTGGGAGTGCAGCCGGTTGGCATGAGCTCAAGTGAGGCCTACCAAAACCACAGAGAAGCTATGCTTGAAATGAAGAGGGAGGCGTTTAATACACACCCCTTTAGCGTTGATAGTACGGCCGATCTTGAGGGTAAAAACCAAACTAACAATACGATTGATCTTTTTCAAAGCATTCAGATTAATTACAACGGTTGGTGGAAATGAGGATAGTTCTATCTGACGGCTCAACTATTGGCGGCGGTGACCTTATTAGTGCGATATATCGTACTGACTTGGTGCCAGTGCCAGTATCTCTTGAAATGGTAGTTAAAGCTACCGACGAGCTAAAAGAACTATTAAAGATTGGCGATAAGCTGATAGTTGGCGACGGCATCAGCTTAACAATTGTCAAATCACAGCATATAAATATGCAGGCGGTTAAGGCTGGAAAGCGTGTGGGTGGATTAATTATTATTGCTGTGTTGTCGGGTTGCGAGCCGCTGCTAAGCGTAGCTAGTAGGGCCACGTCACTAAACGATACAAGCTTTAACGAGGTTTATCGGGTCCTGGGTGCAAAGATACGATTAAAAAGCGATATCAAGTTAAATCAGTTTATATGCTTAAAGGGACAGCTGCCAACAAAAAGGATAGCAATCGCATTGCAAAAAGAAGCAGCTGTGCCGGTATATAGAGACGGTGGTGTGTCTGTTGTGAGGATTAACGACTTATTCAAAGGTGAGTCGCTTATATACGATCGCAGCGCTTTACAGTGGATAGACAACCCCCATGTTTTATCACATGGCAATACTAACTTCTTATCAATTGATGATAACGATTCAGATATCTTAGGCTCACCACTTAACAACAAGCAAGTAGGTTATTACCCAAGAGCAGATGCAAGAGAGTTGCAAAACTTGCGTCGCATCTTGGTAACTAAAGCCAAAATGGTAAGGCAGCTTGATGATCAGATAACAGCTGGCAGGCTAATCACTATTGATGATGGGTTTAGCCAGGATAGCTTGGTAGTTCTAACATCAGCCCATCGTTATGACACCGGGGCTTTGGGAGGCAGGCCAATAATGGCTACTCAGGCTTGGCTTTCACAACTAGAGGGCGAAAAATGAGCGTAATATCACCATATTTTCACCCAGCCAAGCTGGTGTCTTATGACAAGGCCAATAGAACGGCCAATGTAGCAATAGCTGGGTTAACCGATGGGGTGCCGGAGGGTATTACCGCTATGTTAGCTTATCCAATCGGTGATGATGATCTTGATACAGAGCGTGAATTGCTACCAGGTGCCGACGTATGGGTGTTTTTTGAGCAAGGCGATACATCAATGCCAGTTATCGCTTTTTACCGTCGTCATGGTGGTGGCCAGGCAGTAGTCGATGTTCGCCGCATAAGGCAGCAAAATATAGAGCTATTAGCCAGGGCTCGCATTACATTGACAGCAAAAGACCTGATACAAATGCAGGCCCAAAGCGTGACCATTGACGCAAGTACAGTAACCATAACGGCCGATAACATGAATGTTAAGGCTCAAATTAACCATACTGGCAACCAAAGCACATCGGGCACCATGTCTGTTAAGGGTAACGTATCTACCAGTAGCAATATATCAGCCAATGGCGGCATTACAGCCGACGGAACCATGGTGGCTAGGGGTAATATTTCAACTCAAGGCAGTATGACAGCTTCTAGTGATGTAGTTGGTGGAGGGATATCGCTTAAAGGTCACGTACACGGTGGCGTTAGAGGCGGTGATAGCTCAACTTCTGGGCCAAGATAAGGGCGTGAACAATGAATTTTAGAAAACGTCTAGCAAGCTTTTTAATTGATGACAGACAGGCTCGAATATCAGAGCAAATGCCTACTATTGACGATGTAGATCGCAGCTATGAATCCACCAATCCATTTGAGCTTGGGACCTTTCATCACAAGGCAAAACAGCCGCGTACTCGCAGACAGATTTATACGATGTGGGAGATTATGCAAGCTGACCCTCAAGTCTCAGAGGCGTTAAGCTTGCACGTTACCGCGGCTTTAGGTGGCCATGAGTCAACCGGTGATATGATTTTTATTACACCAAGCGATCATATCAGAGAAGGGGGCCGCAGAGCCTTAGAGCTTAGAAAAAAGGTTGAGCGTGAAGCTAAACATATCGCACCTATCATTAATCGACACGTATTTTCATTGGCACGCCAAGCTATTGCTTATGGTGATAGCTACGCTCGTATTTATACAGATGAGCGCAAGGGCGTGCTTGATTTGATGAACAACCGCTTTACGCAGCCTTCACTAATCATGCCATTTGAGCAGGCAGGGCGCACCATTGGTTTTCACGCTTTAGAAGATGAAGATAAGCAGCGTACTATTGCCAAGTTGTCATTAGAACAAATGCTTAGAATTAAAATGCCTCGTATTGAGAATATACCGCAAATGGCCTTAGACGTATGGCAGGATAGAACAACGCTTGGATTCAATGACACTAACACCGCTTGAAAAACTTAAAAAGATTAAAGAGCTTAAATCAGCCGTATCAGACGCCAAAACATTAGGCAATTTGCAAAAGCTACAAGCGCTTAAAAAGATTATGCAGTTGCGTAAGGATTTAGGCCTAGTAAGCAATAAAGAAAACGAAACTGATTACCTTGGCGAAGAGGTTAAAAGCCTTAGCGACAAAGTATCAGAAAGCAGCTTTGACCCACTGGGATTTGATAGTGACTTTGCAAAAGAGCTGGCTGGCAAGATTGAAGAGGCAGATAGGCCTGATCTTGTGCAGACTTTTAAAGACACGCTTGAGCGTTACCGTGACTTACTGGTGTCTTTAGCTATTGAGAGTTTGCAGAAAACTAAAGCGGTAGAGGAAAGATGAAAAAAAATACAAACAAGCCGGCGGATAATGCAAGCAAGCCCAAGACAAGCATAGTAGTAGGATCTGGCGTGCCTTGGATGCACAAAGGTTTAAATGAGCGACTGATCGCTAAGATACGGCCAGTATCTGAAGATAACGTGGAAGGCGGCCAGGGCAAACAGACCTATAACCCCATTGAAGGTAATACCATTATTGCTGCGCTATTTGAAGATGGTGAGTTTACAGTTGAGTCTCAGTACTCAACACCCTTTGAAACATCGAACCCCGAAGGGCGGATGCCTACTATGATGGGGATGCTTCAATCGGGCGAACTACCCGCATCAATGTATAGTTATTTTAACTTAGATCCAGAAACAGCGGATGACAGCGCGGTTAAGAGTGTTGCGGGCGACGCTGCCGACAAGCTACTGGGGTTAAAAGATAAATCCACGTTTACTAAGATTAATAGCCGTCAAGTCTATACCTCTTCAAGCTCGGTGCGCATTAGTGGGACGCTTGTTTTTCAGGCGTGGGTTGATGCAGCTTCCGAAGTTGAGCGTGCATTAAACGTATTACAGCAATACGCATCACCTAGAAAGCTGTCAGATACGTCTTTAGTGGTGGGTACGCTTAGTGAAGGTGTTGACGGTATGTTTTCATCGACCATACCTTCGCTCGTGCAGTTTCAATACGCTGGGAAAACATATAAGCCTATGTTTATTGAAAGCTTATCAGCACCTATTACGGCGCCGATGAACAAAAACGGTGACAGAATCGCGATCAAGGTTCAAATAACATTGCTGTCCCTAACCGCCTGGGATAAATACGATATAGCAAATCTAAGAGCATCATCTAACGGAGGCAAGAAATGACAGACGTTGCAGTAATGCAGTTACAGTTGCTTGAACACATAGTGCCAATGCCAGATCTTACTATTGGTCAAGCCATGGAGGTCGCCAAAATACCAGAGCGCTTTAACGAAAAGCGTATTAGCGCGTTAATTACTCTAGTTACAGGCTATCCGGAGTTGGCTGACAAGTTAACAGTACAAGAACGTTATTATTTTTTATTAAACCAACAAGCCTTATCTCAAAACAAGTATTCAGCTAAAAGCAATTTAAGCGAATACCTGGTTGATACAGTCGAATCACTGGTGCCAAAAGAGCATTTAGACGAAGAGACTCAAATAGGCGTACAACACATTAGAGGTGCTCATGTCTGCTTGCTTGAAACGATATGTGAAAATTTGTTTGATTGGACTTGCGGCCTTATGGCTTGTCAGCTTTTCGGTAATATCAGCAGCATTGTGGGTGGTGATATGGTTTGGGACAAGCTAGACGATAGCTTAACCCAAAATGAGTTGAACAAACAGGTTTTAGAACGGGCCAAAACTATCAGTGATCTTAGTGAGTTTAACTTTAATAACTTGGCTGAGTTGTTTGATAGCCTCATATCCAACTTATCGCATTACGTTGATACCAGCATTGATAACAAGGGCATTACAGTCATTGGGGAGGTTGCTGGCGAATACACGCCAGCACGATTTCAAGCCCTTTTTGAGTTACGAGGGCATGCAAGACAGCTTGCACGATATATTGTTGAGTGACATTGTTTTACTAATGGAACATGGCCAAATGAGCATGTTTGAAGCGCTTAAAATGAGTCTAAACTTTGTGGATCTTTATGATAGGTCGCAGGCGTTTGACTATCGCTCAAAGATAATGGAGAGAGACACAACAGCCCAATTGGGACTGTACAAAAGGCTAGACGCTATCATTAAGATTTTAACAGCACGTCGGTAATAGACGTGCTTGGGTTTTTGAAAAGGGGTGAAGGGTGCAACATAATATTGATACTGCAAAGCTTACTATCGGGCTAATTGCTATAGTAGAGCCTTTATAAAAGTGGTACAGTAGTTTTAAAATAAATGAAAAGTAAAAAGATTATGACTTATTCAGCAGACTTTCGAGCTCAAGTGATTAAAAGTGTCGAACAACAAGGCATGAGTAT
>NZ_CAJHBH010000018.1:0-51531 GCF_904846585.1 Psychrobacter sp. H7-1 | reverse complement strand
TGACAGTTATGAGGCTATTGTCGATGCCACTTGCTTGGCTTGGAATAATTTGCTTAAACAGCCACAAAGAATTCGGTCGTTAACTGCTCGTGCTTGGGCGCAACTTTAATTGTTGGGTTTGGTATAAAACCAGTCAGGTTTAATTTACTTGGCGATTTTACAAGATCTGCTAGAGGTGGGCCGCTTGGCGAGATGCCTTTGCCGTTAAGCAGGTTTATTAGTGCTGCTAGGTTTAGCGTCATCAATAAGTCTGGGTGCCACTATACCGTGCAAAAATATAGAGACAATAATGACGATGCTACAGATAATCCATAAGTCTGTGGCATCATCGAGTGCAAAGACGTCTTGATTTAGAGCATAGGCTAAGTAATAAAAAGATCCGATACCGCGGATGCCTAAGCTTGAGATGACAAAACGCTCCTTATTGGGCAAATTAAGCCCCGCCAGTCCTATCCACCCAGCAGCGGGTCTTACCACGAATAAGAACAGTAGGCTTGTGGCATATACTTGCCAGCTTAAGCTTACATCTGAGCTTAAACCTTGACCCAACGCCATCCCAAATACCACCAATACCAAGGACATAAGCAGCCCCTCTGATTGTTCAGAGAAGTCATGTAATGCGGTATGGTAATCATGAGTGTGCTCGCTGTGACGGAAGGTGAAAGCGGCAATAAACACAGAGATAAAGCCGTAGGCATGCACAAATTCTGCCACACCATAAGCCAATAACGTCATCGCAATGACCACATAGCCTTGCGACATAACGGTGTCTTTATTGCTTTTTGAGAAAACCAGCTTGCTAAGCAGCTTACCAACCAAGACACCAACGGCGACACCAGCACCGACTTTCCAGAGCACATCTACACTAAGCCAGTCGACTAAAAGAGACAAGGACAGCTCATTTGCCTTACCGTAATACTCCGCAATTTTTATTGCCAGATAGACAAAAGGAAAGGCCAGACCATCATTGAGTCCTGCCTCAGAGGTAAGGGTAAAGCGCGGGGTGTCCTCATTACCAGAGTTAGGCGGGCCTACTTGAATGCTAGAGGCCAATACCGGGTCTGTCGGCGCCAAAATAGCACCCAGTAAGATAGCTGCCGCCAAGCTCAAGCCAAAAATATAATAGCCAAGCGCTGCCATTGCCGCGATACATAAAGGCATGGTGATGAGCAATAGCCGAAAGGTGGGCCGCCAATGCTTATAGCTAAGCGGGGTATCAATCTTTATACCGGCACCAACTAAGGACACCAGTACCACAAGCTCACATACCTTTTCGACCACCTCACCATTGGCGATAGGATTTAAAAAGGGGAGCGCAGACCAAAAATAACCCATGAGTAAGCCAAAGCTTACCTGTAGCATCGGCAAAGATAAGGGCAGACGTTTTAAAAAAACAGGGGATAGGGCACCAAACAAAAAGGCGATGCCACACACTAGAAGAAACTGATTGTAGTTTTCAAGCATCAGAGTATCGATAATTTGAGTTAAGAAGAAAAAACACTGTCAATAGTAGGGCTTAGTATTGGTCAGTAACAGAGATTAATAATGGCGTATCTGCCCAGCATTAAACATTGTTTTTAGGTAATATTTATCGAAAGAAGCCGACTGTCAGTGACGGGTAGTGAGCTTTAAATAGTGACTTATGCTAAGTGACAAGTGCGGGGCATAAGAGGTAAAAAAAACGTCTGCCCACAACGCATGGTCTGCCACTGCAGTATATTTTCAACCCCCTGCTGTGGAGATAAGGGGTCTGTCACTCGCCCAGTCGGCCTCAAAAGTATTGTAACAAATAAAGCGGATAACATAGCGGTTATTATGCGTTACTCTTGTACTAAGTCGATTTGCCAATTGCTGGCTTGAATGATTAGATTTAAGTTACGCAGCTTCATTGCTAAGTCATCTGCTTGTTTTTGAAGTGCGGATACTGAAATCATAACCCGCCATTTGATTTCGCGCGGGCTATAGCGGTCCACCTCATTACTGGCGGCTGCTATGGCCTCGACAAGCAACTTGTGACGCATCTGCAGCATATCGCGCTGTGCCAATAGGCTTAGCATGGACTGACCTTGTTCCGTGGTGGCAATGGCATTAGTGCGATGAATGCGCTCTATTAAATTGGAAAGCTCGCTTATGACTTGATTGGCCTCGACAAGCAACTCCTCAGGTGCTTCATTGGGAGTGTCTTCCTCTTGTACTTTGACATTATTGGCAATTCTGGCGTTAAGCTGAGCCAGTTTTTTTTGTAAGTCACTGCGAATAAGTAAGGCTTCGGCAAGTTTCATAATATCTCAACTTCTCTTTATTTATAGGATTGTAAGATAACCTCTGCCGGTGTTATTGTCTATAAGGATTATGAGAATCGATAGTGTCATTAAGCATAAACCAACGTAGTTTTATTGATTTTTATACTAAAAAAAAGGGTAATGTGATGGAAAATTATGATGCACAAGCACTACAGAAAAAATATGAGCATTGGCATGATTTGCATCAGCAGATACATGAAGCTCAGGAGAAATGGCGAGAAGCCAGTGCCTTATTGTCTGAATTGCAAACGTATTACCAAAGTGAGCAGTGGCGAAGAGATTATGAAAACAACGTCGCTGTTGAGTGTGCAGATAATGTGCACTCTATCCTCAGCGAAGATGCGCTATGGAGTGCATTAACTGACCATCAAGAGCAGGCCATTCGTTGGATGCGGCTGGGATTAGATGCTATAGACCATTAGCGTCTGGCCTAAAATAAGCTGTGGCCTAACACTGTACAAAAAAAGCCAGCATCGGCTGGCTTTTTTTTGAGTTTTTATTCATTTTACAGCGTATTAACGTTCAACTTGACTCACATCACGTACCGCACCGGTATCCGCGCTGGTGGTCATGGCGGCGTAGGCACGTAGGGCTTGACTGACATGGCGCTCGCGACTTTCAGGTTTCCAAGCTTTGCTACCACGTGCTTCCATCTCTTCACGGCGGCGGGCAAGCTCACTGTCAGAGACTTCCAGGTTAATGCTGCGATTTGGAATGTCGATGTGGATGGTATCACCCTCATTTACTAGACCAATAGCGCCACCTTCGGCAGCTTCCGGGCTGGCATGGCCGATTGATAGACCCGAGGTGCCCCCAGAGAAGCGGCCATCGGTTAATAGCGCACACTCTTTACCCAAGCCTTTTGATTTTAAGTAAGAAGTCGGGTAGAGCATCTCTTGCATGCCCGGTCCACCTTTCGGGCCTTCATAACGGATAATGACAATATCACCGGCCACGACTTTGTCCGCCAAGATGGCCTCTACGGCGTCATCTTGTGACTCAAACACACGGGCACGGCCAGTAAAGGTTAGGATGCTGTCATCAACGCCAGCAGTTTTTACCACGCAGCCACGCTCAGCAATGTTGCCGAACAATACGGCCAGACCGCCGTCTTTAGAATAAGCATGCTCGGCAGAGCGGATACAGCCAGACTCACGGTTTAGATCCAGATTGGACCAGGCTTTATTTTGTGAGAAAGCTTGGGTGGTACGTACGCCGCCTGGTGCTGCGATATACAAATCACGTGCCGCTTCATGATTGGGATGATCAGTATTCATCACATCCCACATCTCAAGCGCTTCTTGCAAGGTCTTGGCGTGAACGGTTGGCAAGTTTGTGTGCAATAGACCGGCACGATTTAGCTCGGCCAAAATTGCCAATACCCCGCCGGCACGGTGCACATCTTCCATATGGTATTTTTGGGTAGCAGGCGCCACTTTTGATAAGCAAGGCACGCGGCGACTTAACTGATCGATATCGGCCATTTTAAAGTCAACTTCTGCTTCATGCGCAGCGGCCAATAAATGCAAAATGGTATTGGTTGAGCCGCCCATGGCGATATCAAGGCTCATGGCGTTTTCAAAGGCTTCTTTGGTAGCAATAGAGCGTGGCAGGGTCGACTCATCGTCCTGCTCATAGCGGCGTTTTGCTAAGTCAACAATACGGCGACCGGCTTCTAAGAAAAGGGCTTCACGCTTGGCATGAGTGGCTAGCAATGAACCGTTACCGGGCAAAGATAGACCTAAGGCTTCGGTTAAGCAGTTCATTGAGTTGGCGGTGAACATGCCTGAGCATGAGCCGCACGTTGGGCAAGCGGAGCGCTCAATCTCTAACACGTCAGCATCGCTTACGTTGTCATCAGCGGCGTCAATCATGGCATCCACAAGATCTAGCTTACGGATTTTTTTGCCATCTTCATTGACGGGGGCATCAAGATTATGACTGGGCGCTAAATCTTCAGCCAATACCTTGCCGGCCTCCATAGGGCCACCCGAGACAAAGATAACTGGGATGTTTAGGCGCATGGCTGCCATTAACATACCTGGGGTGATTTTGTCGCAGTTTGAGATACATACTAACGCATCTGCGCAGTGGGCATTGACCATATACTCTACAGAATCTGCGATTAAGTCACGGCTTGGCAAGGAGTACAGCATACCGCTGTGACCCATGGCAATGCCATCATCAACCGCGATGGTGTTAAATTCTTTGGCAACCCCGCCCACACGCTCAATCTCACGGGCAACCAGTTGGCCCATGTCTTTTAGATGGACGTGACCTGGAACAAACTGGGTGAAGGAGTTGGCAATGGCGATAATTGGCTTATCAAAGTCACCATCAGTCATACCTGTGGCACGCCATAATGCACGGGCACCAGCCATATTGCGGCCTGAAGTTGAGGTCTTAGAGCGGTATTGCATATAGCATCCTTTTTATCTTAGGTATTGAATTACTCAATAGGTATTGTAACCTATAAACACAGATTTGGTTAAAGCAAAAAATATTGATTAAGTATAAATTAAAATTATGATTTAACTCAAAAAATATTAGACCAAGCGGAGCTCAATGGCCTCTTGTAATTGGGTAAGTTGTGGTTTTTGATCCTCAAGTAATGCCAATATTGTCAGCGCATATTGAGCCGGTAGTACCTGATAGCCCTCTAAGCGCTCAAGCGCCATCCACTCATCCTCTGCTGTGACTACCAAAGGCTGAGTGCTTTTATTAAGTACAAACACATCGCCATAAAAGTGCCAATCTTGCATAGAGGCTTGTAGGGCCTCGGCCTTATTTTGGGTATAAATAGGATCACGATCTTTAGCCGTGTTGGTGAATTTTAGGCGCAGTGCAATTTGCAACCGATCACAAAACATCACTAAGGTGCCGGTGACTTTCACTTGCCAAGGGGTTTTTACCAAGTCTTCACTGATGCCTATAAGTTTGGCCGCGTCTGCGGCAAACATAGGGGTTTGAAACTGTTTTAATAGCTCGGCAGTTAGGGGGTGAGCGGACTTAATATCATCGCTTAGCGCATCATAATGATATAAAAATGGCAACTTCTCATCTTGACTGATGCTTTTGTCAATAATTTTGCAATTGTGAATCTGCCACGGCGTATCATTGGTGAGTAAGTCATTGAGTATCAAGGTGTTAGGATCGGCGGTAAGCTTTGGTGCATCCGTTAGGCTCAGATGGGATGCTTGTAAATTAGGGGCGGGGAAATCTGTATTCATAACAGGCTCTCAAAAGTAGCGTGGGATTAAGGAGCAGCGCTGCGCAAAGAAATGGCACCCATATCACGCTGGATAATATTCGTCAGTAGCAGCTTGGTCACCTCAAGCTCAGTGACGGCGCCTGGCAGCACCTCAAAGCCATGATATGGGGAGGTGTCAATGCTATTTAACGCCACAAAATCAGCCAATCTAAGCATTTGCATGCCGGCATAACCACAAGGGTTAATGGCATTAAAGGCACCCAGATCACAAGTGAGGTTTAGGGCAATGCCGTGGTAGCTAAAGCCGTGCTTAATCTTAAAGCCCAATGAGGCAATCTTACCGAGCATCAGCTCATCTTTGTTATAAATATAAACACCGGGCGCATCTTTACGGGCTTTGGCATAAAACTCTGTAGCGGCTGGCTGACGGCTTAATACCGTATTTAACACATCTTCAATGCTTTGCTCTGCATGTGATACCAAGTCTCGCACCGACCAGCCGGCATTATTTAAGTCAATCAGCCAATAAATGACCAATTGCCCTTTGCCATGCCAGGTGACTTGGCCACCACGATCGGTATGGATAATGGGTGTATCACCGCGCTGTAATATGTG
Organism: Psychrobacter sp. H7-1; assembly: GCF_904846585.1. NCBI lineage: Bacteria > Pseudomonadati > Pseudomonadota > Gammaproteobacteria > Moraxellales > Moraxellaceae > Psychrobacter > Psychrobacter sp. H7-1. The sequence continues at coordinate 45,402 of NZ_CAJHBH010000018.1, read as the reverse complement.
CTCTTCTTTGCCGGCTTGACCGAGGGTATAAACATCCTTATGCTCGACAATCCACAGCTCATCGGGGGTGATAATGCCTTGGCGTTTTTGTTCGATACGCTTTAAAGTATGGCTCAGCATAGCAGCGTGCGTCTGCTCATAATCGGCATCAATTAAGGTACGTAATTTAAAAGCGCTTGGCGCTTTGGCGTCGCCTATAGCGTCGCTTTGGGTTTGGTTGTGAGTAGAAATCATAATCAGCTATTGTTTTATTTGGAGGTTATAGCATATCATGGGGTCATCGAGCTCGCCATAGCTGAACACTGCTATATTGATTGCTTTTTTTAAGTGTCGCATGAGCGACCAAAACTTTCATGTTATGACCTTTGTTTGACTTTGCTCTGTATTATTTGTAAACCTGTTGTCTTCCTAATTCTTCTACTTTGTTGTATCGATTCCATGCAATCGATGCCTTAAAAGGACTTTGTTCAATGAAAAAATCTGCCTTACGTAAAGCTGTAAAAAACAAAAACATCGTAATCACTGGAGGCTCTAGTGGTATTGGCGAGAGCACCGCTTACTTGCTAGCAGAGGCGGGCGCGCATGTGATTTTAATTGCCCGATCTGTCGATAAGCTTGAGGCAGTACAGGCTAAAATTACAGCCTTTGCCGGTAAGGCCAGCATTTATAGCTGTGACTTAACGGACATGGACGCCATTGTAGAGACAGCCCAACAGATTTTAAAAGAGCATAAGCATGTAGATATCTTAGTCAATAATGCAGGCCGCTCAATCCGCCGCTCTGTTAATGAGTCACTCGATCGCTTTCATGACTTTGAGCGGACCATGAGCATCAACTATTTTGGTGCCGTTAAGTTGGTGTTAGAGTTTATCCCAGGTATGATGAAGCGCAAAAAGGGTCAGATTATTAATATCTCATCGATTGGGGTACTGGCCAATACGCCTCGTTTTTCGGCCTATGTGGCATCAAAAGCTGCCCTTGATGCGTTCAGCCGCTGTGTGGCTGCTGAAGTAAAAGGCAAAAAAATCCATCTGACTTCTATTTATATGCCTCTGGTGCGTACGCCTATGATTGCGCCGACCAAGATGTACAACTACATGCCCGCGCTAAGCCCGCAAGAGGCGGCAAACTTGGTGGCCAAGGCCATTATCGAAAAGCCGGTGAGCATCTCAAGCAACATGGGCCGTTTTGCATCAGCCACCTATTCTTTAGTGCCCAAATTTAACTTAGGTATTCAGTCTTTAGGCTATCGCATTTTCCCAGACTTTAAGGCCGCTAAGCAGAAAAATGCGAAGCCCAATGTGCTTCAAAGAGCCTTTGCTCGGATTTTGCCTGGTGAGCCACATTAATAATTTATTACGTTATATGAATGATTTAAAGCAGAATACGACTCTTATTTATGCTATCTTTTTTAGTCATTAGTTTAAGTTAACCTATGTTTAGCTAAAGCTTGGTGTTATTGGCCGGATCATAACGGGTTGTTCACTCTTGGATTATCGTTATGCTGCATAAATTTACTCATAACCATCAAAAGGATATTTGAATGAGTCAAAGTATAGTTAGGACCACTGAGCAATTGAACGCTCAATTTGAGCATATGCGTGAGCTGACTCGAAAAAAGCCCATTAACGACTGGTCAGATAGAGAGGCTTTATTAAATAGTTTGTCGGCGATGCTTACCGAAAACAAAAAGCGTTTTGCCGAAGTGATTAGCCAAGATTTTGGCAATCGTAGCCAAGATGAAACTCAGTTTGCAGAAATTTTTCCAAGCTTACAAGGCATCGCGCATGCCAAAAAACATGGCAAGTCTTGGATGAAGACCCGACGCGTGTCTATTTCTACCTTTTACCGCCCTGCCCATAATGAGCTTCAGCCGCAGCCTTTAGGGTTGGTGGGTATTATGGTGCCTTGGAATTATCCGCTGTTTTTAGCTGTCGGTCCGATGATTGATGCGCTGACTGCAGGCAACCGTATTATGATAAAAATGAGTGAATCGGCGCCGTTATTTGCCGAAACCTTTGCCGAAGCGGTGGCTGAATATTTTCCGTCTGATGTGGTGTCTGTGGCCGTCGGTGAGTTAGATTTGGCAGTGGCTTTTAGTGGCTTGCCATTTGATCATCTGCTCTATACTGGGTCGACCAATGTGGGTAAGCAGGTTATGGCGGCAGCAGCGCCGAATTTAACCCCAGTAACTTTAGAGCTTGGCGGAAAATCTCCAGTTGTGGTACTAGAAGATGCCAATTTAGAGACAGTGGTTAATCGCATTATGATGGGTAAGACGCTTAATGCTGGCCAAACCTGTATTGCGCCGGATTATGTGCTTATTCATTCAAATCTGCACAGCAAGTTTGTGAAGCTTGCTAAAGAGTGGATGATTAACCATTATCCAGATATTGCCAACAATGCTGACTATACACGTATTATTAATGCCAGTCAGTTTAAGCGGGTGCAAGGCTATCTTGAGAAATTGCCACATGAGCAACTGGTCCCGTTAACCGACATCGCGGCCAATGCAGATACCCAGTTTATGCCGCCGGTAGCGGTACTTAATCCAGCCCCTGACAGTGAGGTTATGCAAAATGAGCTGTTTGCGCCGATTGTTCCGCTAGTGCATGTCAATGGGGTGCGTGATGCGGTAGAGTTTATCAATAGCCGTCCCAGACCTTTGGCATTATATATCTTTGGCGAGGACAATTCAGATATTGAGTATGTGCGTAATTATACCGTATCGGGCGGTGTGGCCATTAATGAAGTGATTATGCACGTGGCTCAGCATGAGCTGCCCTTTGGTGGTGTGGGTCATTCAGGCATGGGTGCTTATCATGGTCAAGCAGGTTTTGAGCGTCTAAGTCACATGAAGCCGGTGTTTGTGCAATCAAAATTCAATGCGCTAAACATCATGTTGCCGCCTTATAGCGACTTATTTAGAAAAGGGTTGGACTTTTTGTCTAAGTAAAGGTTGTGAATTAACCTAGGACACTCAAGACAATGACCACACCCAATTTACCAAGTCTATATTAGTCTCATAAAAGGCCCTTCTATCATAGAGGGGCCTTTGTTTTTGGTAGCTGTGATCAACACCAAAACCTAACTAAAACAAAGAGATAAAAGGAAATTATGATTGTTATCAATAAACATATTCATTTAACCGACAAAGAGGTCGAGCTTCACCCAATGCGGGCGCAAGGCGTGGGTGGCCAACATGTGAATAAGGTGTCCTCTGCCATTCATCTGCGCTTTGATATTGTTGCCTCAAGTCTGAGTGATGCTGTCAAGCAGCGGCTGCTTGATAGCAAAGACAGCCGCATTAGCAAAGAGGGCGTGCTTATTATAAAAGCGCAGCAGCACCGCACCCAAGAGCGCAATAAACTTGATGCTATTGAGCGCTTAAAAGACTTTATAAAAAAGGGTACTGAGGTTAGCAAAACTCGAACACCGACCAAGCCTAGCCGCAGTGCCAAACGCAAACGTACCGACAGTAAAGTGCAGCGCGGCAGAACCAAGGCGCTACGTGGTAAGGTCGATTTTGAGTAGGGCACAATGTTGGCTTGGGGGGCAGGCTGTGGGGCAGGCGTTGTTTAGTGATCGTCAAGTGTAACGCTACACTCTGTATTGGTAATTTTTAACAGATTACGGTATAAACAATATAGATATTTTTCACAATAATATAAAACAATTTTGACCCCCATAATAAAATAGGTACTCCCTTGCGCCCACTTAACTTGCGTCACCCTCGCTCTATCAAACATTACTCCCTGATGGGCTTGCTGCTACTGTGTCTGTCTATGTGGTCTGCGCCGGTTATGGCCGCTTGTGGTGCAGGCGATGGCAAGCCGGTGAAGTTTGGCTCCTTAACTTGGGAGAGTGGCCAATTTATCTCCTCTGTGCTACAAATCATCGCAGAAGATGGCTATGGCTGTGATACCGATCTGGTGCCGGGTGCAGGCCCTGCGTTAGAGACGGCATTGGCACAAGATGACATACAAGTGATTGGCGAGCAGTGGGTGGGGCGCTCGCCTATCATGGAGGAGGCGATTGCCGCAAATAAGGCTGCCGTCATTGGGGATACCTTACAGGGCGGTGCTACTCAAGGTTGGTATGTGCCCAAATACGTCCTTGATGACAATCCTGGGCTAAAAAGCTATCAAGATTTACCTAAATATGCCCATCTATTCACCGATCCTGAAGACCCTACCAATGCGCGATTTTTAAATTGTCCCACGGGGTGGACTTGTGAGATATTTAATACGCATTTGCTAAAAAACACCGGCTTGACCACACCCAATAGTGAGGGCATAAAATTTAATAACGTCCATCCAGGCACCGGTGCGGCGCTAGATGCTGCGATAGCCTCAGCCTTTGAGCAGCGCAGGCCTTTGTTGTTTTATTACTGGCAGCCAACCGGTCTTATGGCCAAATATGACTTTGCTGAACTTGCTTTTGCCAAACACGATGAGCTGTGTTGGGATAAGCTGCTTGATGCAGAGAGTCAGACCGATTGTGTGTCAGGTTTTCCGGTATCCAATCTAGGGATTGCGGTCTCCACCCCTTTTATAAATACCTATCCACAGCTGGCCACTGCCTTTAAAAAAGTGCAGTTCGCCCCTGATACCCTAAACGGCGCTATTTTGCAGATGAGTGAGAATAAGCGCAGTGGGGAGGCGCAAGCCCGTCTGTTTTTACAACAAAACCCTAAGCTATGGCAGCAATGGGTGACACCTGAAGCAGCACAAAAGTTAGCCACAGCGCTTAACGTATCTTTAGATGGCTCTACAGCTGACATGGGTACTAATATGGGTACTAACCCTATCAATACTAGTGCGGCAGCTTTTAGCGGATTTCCTGAGTGGTCATTTGAAAATCAATTAAATAACTCACTTAGCTATGTGGTACAAAACTTTGGCACTGTATTTCGGTCAATTAGCCACGGCACCTTGACCTATTTGTTACTGCCGATAGAAAAGCTTATGCATCTGACGCCGCCGTGGCTGATTATTGGCTTAGTGGCGCTGTTGGGCTGGCTGGCAACCCGAAAGATTTGGTTTGCGGTGAGTTGTGCGCTTGGTTTGTTCTTAATTGGTGCGTTTGGACTGTGGCCTGCTTTGGTGCAGACCATGGCGCTGCTGATTGTGTCGGTAATTGTGACTATGGTCGTGGGTATTCCCATGGGTATCTTAATGGCCGGCAGTAGCAGCTTAAGAAAAGTAGTCACTCCGGTGCTCGATGTGATGCAGACCATGCCAAGCTTTGTGTATTTAATTCCAGTGCTCATGCTATTTGGTATTGGTAAAGTACCTGCCTTATTTGCCACCATTATTTATGCCTTACCGCCACTGATTCGTTTGACCATGCTGGGTATTAAGCAAGTGCCACATGAGATGATAGAGGCCGGCCGCTCTTTTGGTAGCAATCACAAACAGCTGCTAATTTGGATCAAATTGCCACAAGCACTACCCAGTATTATGGCCGGCATCAATCAGGCGGTCATGATGTCGCTGTCGATGGTGGTACTGGCCTCTATGATTGGGGCGCCAGGGCTTGGGGAGGATGTGCTGCAATCGATTCAGACGCTAAATATCGGTCAAGGTTTGCAGGCAGGCACCGCCATTGTGATTATGGCGATTATTATTGATCGTATCACTCAAGCCTTTGGGCAAGGACGGCGCGCACGTGATGAGCTTCGGCACTCAAACCACAGTCATAAGCTGTCGCCTTAACCCACTTTGTTCGCCCTATTTAGTTTTTATTCATTTAGCAAAAGATGACCGCCATGAGCCACATTCAATTACAAAACGTCAGTAAAGTTTTTGATGCCACGCCAAATGAGGCTAAGCAAGTGCTTAGCCTGTTACAGCAGGGCATGAGCAGCAGTGAAGTGCGTGAGCAGACCGGATATTCGGTAGGCTTATATGATATTAATTTGAGTATAGAGGCGGGCGAGCTGCACTGTATTATGGGGCTATCAGGCTCCGGTAAGTCCACTTTAATTCGTCATATTAATCGGCTTATTGGCCCAACTGACGGCAAAATCTGGATAGACACTCAGCACAGTGTGGGGAGCGCTGATTATTTGGACGGTGCTGAGCATATCTCTGATCAGCCGAAAGTGATTAATGTGTTAAGCCTAAGCGATAAGCCATTACAGCAGTTTCGTCAGAACAATGTCAGCATGGTGTTTCAGCATTTTGGCTTAGTGCCGCACATGACTGTGATTCAAAATGTGGCGTATGGACTGCGGGTACGAAAAATGACCAAGTCCAAGCGTCATGAGATAGCACGTCATTGGTTGCATGAGGTGGGATTAGAGGGCATAGAGACCAGCTATCCTGATGAGCTGTCGGGCGGTATGCAGCAGCGAGTGGGCTTGGCGCGCGCCCTAGCGGTAGATACGCCCATTATCTTAATGGATGAAGCCTTCTCAGCACTTGACCCGTTAATTCGTGGTCAATTGCAAGACCAATTGCTTGAGCTGCAGCATAAGCTTAATAAAACTATCGTATTTATCACCCATGACATTGATGAGGCGATTAGACTAGGTAGTCGTATCAGTATCTTAAATGGGGGACGTTTGGTACAAACAGGCACACCGCAGCAATTAAAGGCGCATCCTGCCGATGCGTATGTGGAACGCTTTATGGTGGCCAGAGGCTGACCTCTTATGTGGTAGTTATATTGCAGGCTTGTATTTTGCACAAATCAGCCTTTGCAATCTACATCAACAGCCGCCATTATAAGGACATAGCCTACAGGTTATCACTATAAATAGCTTAGGTAAAATAGCCTAAGCAAATAAAAAGGTCCTATGCCCATGTCACACTCAGCCACTCAAACACCCGCTGACAAGCGCCCGCAATTAAAGCGCCTTGTCATTCTAACCGGCTTTATAGTCGCCAGTGGCACCTTATTGCCTGCCTGCGGCAAAGTATCTCAAGATAACACGCCCAAACCCACAGCAGAATCTTCGAACACAGGGGTTACTGACAGCCGTGATATGCTGCCAAGCGACGTGATTAACCAACTAAAGGCTTTGCCACAGCTAACCCAAGGCCTTGGGCGTAATGGGGCTGAGGTTTTGGATCCTAATAAGCCAACTTTGGTGAAGTTTTGGGCAAGTTGGTGTCCGCTTTGTTTAGGGACGCTTGAGGAGACCGAAAGCTGGCGTAAAGATAACGCCTTTGACGGACTCAATGTGGTCACAGTGGCAAGCCCTGGCCATCTGAATGAAAAACAAGCGGCAGACTTTACTCAGTGGTATGCAGGCGTGCAGGCAGATTATCCTAAGTTGCCGGTATTAGCGGACAGCTCGGGCAGCTTAATTAAACAGCTGGGCGTGCAAGTGTATCCAAGCTGGGCTATTTTGGATAAGCGCGGTAATCTGGTGCGCCTGATTAAAGGTAATTTGAGCAAAGAGCAGGCGTATGCGTTAGCTGAAAACGCAGACAATGATTTTGCAGCGCTTAAAAATAGCAAAGCCAAGCCCACTCAAACGGGCGCTGATAGTACGGTAAGCGCTAAGTCTGGTAGTCCTAATAATAAAAACGGGGTGTATTACAATTCAGCTGGCACGCCGATTAATACCAAGACCATTTATTTGGCAGGAGGCTGCTTTTGGGGGCTAGAGGCCTATATGGAGCGAGTTGATGGGGTCGTAGATGCCATCTCTGGCTATGCCAATGGCAACCCAAAAGTGACTGACCCAAGCTACGAGCAAGTGATCGCTGGGTCTGGTCATGCTGAGACGGTCAAAGTAGTCTATGACGCTGATAAAATCGATTTGGAAACGGTTTTAAAGTACTATCTAAGGGTAATTGACCCGACCAGTCTGAACAAACAAGGCAACGACCGTGGTGTGCAATATCGTACCGGTATTTATTATACTGATGCGTCCGATAAAGCAGCAGTTGACAAGGCGTTAGCTTCTATTAAATCTAAATATACTAAGCCAATTGTGGTTGAGCACCAGCCCTTACAAAACTTCTCATTGGCCGAAGAGTATCATCAAGATTACTTGGCTAAAAACCCCAATGGCTATTGTCATATTGATTTAAGTCTAGCGGACGATAAGCTACAGTCAACCAATAAAACAGTCAAGTTGGCGGCGGCCAATACAGTTGCTGAAGCACTTAACCCCAAGCGTTATGCAAATTTTGATAAAAATGCATTAAAAAACACCCTAACTAAGGCGCAGTATGACATTACCCAAAAGGCAGGTACGGAGCGCGCTTTTAGTCATGAATACGATCATTTATTTGCGCCAGGTATCTATGTGGATGTGGTAAGCGGTGAGCCCTTGTTCTTATCCACTCATAAGTATGACTCAGGCTGTGGGTGGCCAAGCTTTTGGCAGCCGATTGCCCCTGAAGTAGTTACTGAACATAAGGATATGGCCTTTAATATGGTGCGCACTGAAGTACGTTCGCGCGTGGCTGACTCACATCTGGGTCATGTCTTTAATGATGGCCCAAAAGATAAAACAGGTCTGCGCTACTGTATCAATGGCGGCGCGCTACAGTTTATTCCAGTCGATAAAATGCCGCAGTCAGGCTACGGCGTTTTTGTCGATCAAGTGGCGGTTAAGTAAATACTCGTTTAATTAGTGGCTGATTAGTAGCCCACTACTGCAGCATCTACCTGTCTTGGATCAGTGGCCCCATATTTGCCTTTTGGGGTTACCATGATGGATTGAGTAGAGCCCATGGTCTCTTTTGGAGATATCTTATGGCCCATGGATTCAAGCTTGCGGATGGTGTCCACATTAAGCGCTTTTTCAATACGAATTTCATCCGGCATCCACTGATCATGGATACGCGGAGCATGAGTGGCGTCCGCAATGTTCATGTCATGGTCAATGACGTTGGAGATTATCTGAGTCACTGTGGTGATAATACGGCTACCACCTGGACTGCCAGTCACTATGTAAGGCTGATTGTCTTTAAAGACAATTGTCGGGCTCATAGAGGACAGCGGGCGCTTGCTGGCAGCAACAGCATTGGCGTCATTACCCAATAAGCCATAAGCATTTGCGGTGCCAGGTTTGGCCGAGAAGTCATCCATTTCGTTATTTAATAAGATCCCTGTGCCTTCAGCGACTAGGCCGGTGCCATAAGAGAAGTTTAGGGTATAGGTATTGGCCACCGCATTGCCATATTTATCGACAATAGAGAAGTGCGTGGTCTCATCGCTTTCGTAAGGGACAGGGTTATCCGGCTTAACTTGGCTGGCAGGGGTGGCTTTATTGGGATTAATCTTTGCCCGAAGCTTCTGAGCATAAGCCTTAGAAGTAATACCAGATAGGGGAACATCGATAAAGTCTGAATCACCCAGATACTCTGCACGATCTGCATAGGCCAATTGCATCGCCTCAGACATTAAATGAATGGTCTGGGCACTGTTTTGCCCATAGTCCTTAAGCGGATAACCCTCCAAGATATTAAGAATCTGCACAATGTGGGCACCCCCCGATGATGGTGGCGGCATAGAGGCAATCTCATAGCCGCGGTAGGTACCACGTACAGGCTCACGCATCACCGCTTTGTAATTAGCAAAGTCTTGTAGGCTCATGATACCGCCTGCTTCATTAACTGCTTTGACGATTTGCTGTGCTGTTTTGCTTTTATAAAATCCATCGGCACCTTGTTTGGCAATGAGCTTAAGCGAGGCGGCAAGCTGTGGCTGATACAAACGCTCGCCGACGTCATAAGCACTGCCGTCGGGCTTAAAGAATATCTTAGCCGTACTGGGCCATTTTTTTAGTCTGTCCTCTAAGGCGTTCAATGAATCAGCCAGGCCAGGTGTCACCTCAATGCCATTCTCAGCTAAGTCAATGGCGGGTGCCATGACTTTACTTAGCGGCATACTGCCAAATTGCTCAAGTGCTGTGACCAGGCCTGCCACGGTACCTGGTACGCCAACAGCCAAACCATGATAGCGAGACAGCTCAGCGTCTGCTTCTCCATCTGCGCCCAGATACATGTCCTTGTATGCCTTAATCGGCGCCTTTTCACGATAATCCAGAGCCACAGTTTTACCGGTTTTGGCATCATAAATCATCATAAAGCCACCACCACCGATATTGCCTGCGCGCGGTAAGGTGACTGCCAATGCAAAGCCGACAGCCACGGCGGCATCTACTGCATTGCCGCCATCTTTGAGGATTTGCAAGCCAATCTCTGAAGCCAGTGCTTCTTGAGATGCCACCATGCCATTTTTTGCCCATAGCGGGTGGTGAATGGCATCGGGTGAAAATATAGCAGTGTCATCTAAGCTTGCCGTGGTGCTCGTGGGTTTAAGAGCAGTTGTCTGGCTAGAGGGGGGAAGGGCTTTTAAGGTTTTGGTTTCAAAGATCTGTAGCGCTTGGGTGTCAGCCGCCGCAGTTGAGCCAAATCCGAAACTTAATAAGCTGGATAACGCTAAAGCGGTAACCAGCTTGTGATAAGACGGTAACGGGTGTTTTTTCATCGAACAATCCTCTCTTCCATGAGTGGCTTGATGCGGTCATGCTGGCGCGATATGACACAATGGCAAAGTTGATTAAAAGCTCATTAAACTCTCATTAAAGTTAACCAAACTATAGGTTGAGCTGTTGGCCAATTTTTAAAGTAACCGCTAACTGATAAGCGGTATGTGCCACATTAGAATACGCTTCAGCCATGACTTTATCTAAGCTGTCTAGTTTTTGAATACTGGGCACAACCACATCAAAAGGTGACATGGCAAATGCTTTGGCATTAGAGTCAGCACAAACGCTGGCACTCGGCTTTGAGTGTAACGAATAATGACGATCCACACTACCACAAATTGCCATTACCGGTACATTATGTGCTCGAGCTTGTCTGGCCACGCCACTGGCCACCTTACCCATAGCAGTCTGTGAGTCAAGCTTACCCTCACCGGTAATGACTAAGCTTGCTGTGGTCAAGTGCTTGTCTAGAGCCACCGCATCAGCAATGGTATCAAAGCCGGATTTTAATTCAGCGGCACAAAAAGCCATTAGCCCAAAGCCAAGTCCACCTGCTGCACCTGCGCCTGCAGAGACACGGCAGCTATCGGCGCAGATGCTCTGGGTTTGACACACATCAGCAAAATGCGATAAAGCTTGATCTAAGCTTAGCACTTGCTCAGGGGTAGCGCCTTTTTGTGGTGCAAAGACATGACTGGCACCCGTAGAGCCACATAGCGGGCTGGTCACATCGCAGGCGACAGTGATCTTGATATCAGACAATACATGTAGCGCGGTACGGTCAATACTGTGAGTATGAATAAGGCTGGCACCCCCTGGCGGCAACAGCTTGCCAGACGCATCTAAGATCTTAACGCCCAAAGCCTGTAGTATACCTGTGCCAGCATCATTGGTCGCACTGCCGCCAAGTCCAATTAAGATCTGCTTTGCCCCTTGGTTAATGGCATCGAGGATCATTTCTCCCACGCCATAACTGCTGGCGATGAGTGGATTTCGCTCATGATCTGCCAATAAATGCAGTCCGCAAGCTTCAGCGATCTCGATAACGGCAGTGGCATCAGCGGTGAGCAAGTATTTGGCGGTAATGGCGCGCATTAACGGATCATGCACGTCAATCTCTCGCCACTGTCCATCGAGTACATAAGACAATACTTCAGAGGTGCCTTCGCCGCCATCGGCTAAAGGCAATAGGGTGTAATTGGCTTCAGGATAAACTTGGCTAAACCCTTCTTGAATAGCACGGCACACACCAATGGCGTCTAAGCTTTCTTTGAATGAGTCAGGGGCAATTAAAATATTCATGGGCAGTGGGGTACTCAAAAGACAAATAGATAATAAAAATTGGTCATGTCGATGACGCTTTTAAAACGACTGATCATCCAATATCGTTGCCCCTTATTCAGCATCCTCCTCAGAAACTTGAGTCTGTACCTCTTGAGCTGAGTTTGTCTTTGCATCCGGCTTTAAAGCAGGGTCTGCATTTTTTTGCAAATCAGCGGTTGTCCCATCTTCATCAAAGGCTGCATCAAGTGCTTGCTGTACCGCTTCAATGCGTGCTTGGCATACTTTATAAGCGGCGATAGATTGCTCTACGGTATTCATCAGATTATCAATATCGGGCTCATTTGAGTTTTGCAGCTCTTCGGCATTAATCTTTAGAATTTGATAGGCTTCTTTAAATGTTTTTGGCGTGGTTTTTTTGCGGGTACGTGTGGCCATAATAAAATCCTTATAGGGGTTGATAGATTTACAATATATTAAGCATTAAGATAAGAGCAAAAGAGTCAATAAGCATCAATTAGCTTTGGTCAGATTCAACATTTGGAAGTGTGGTAACCTCATAGACCACCGCTTTGAGCTCACCGTCACTCATAGCAATCTTCAAAAAGTCACCTTTTTCAACAGTAGCTACCGAGCTTAGGTATTTATTATCCAAGTTTTGGACAAACGCATAGCCTTGGTCAAGTAAGCGGGCTGGGTTCTGAATTAAGACCACTTGTTGGTAATAACGTACTTGCCTTTCAGCATCATCGAGTCGTTTATAACTGCTATTTTTGAGGGCTTGATACAGGCTGTCCATTGACGCATTGGCACGAGATAAATGGCTGTAGCTTAGCTGCTGGATACGCTGCATATTGGTTTTGGCCGTCATACTTGCTTCACGAAGCTCAAACTTGGCATGCTGCTTGATGCTATTAAAATGTGAGTCGCTTAAGTGTTGCCAGCGCTGCAGGTTATAGCTGCTTGAATTTTGAATGGTGTTAAACTGACGTTCGGTGGCCATTGCCGCTTGATTAAGCTGCTGCTGGCTGATGTGTTGAATGGCATCGGCATAGTCTTGGGTGCGCTGCATTAGGCTGGCAAGGTGATTGGTGATACCGGCAATGACTTTAGACGGGGTATCAAAGCTGGTGTGCGCTACCTCATCCAAGATGACATTGTCACGCTCGTGACCGATACCGACCCAGACGGGAATGGGCTGCTCAGCAACCAAAGCGGCCAATTCATAATCATTAAGGTAGGCTAAGTCACCAACGGCGCCACCACCACGGATAATGACCATGACATCGGGCAGTCGCTCGTACTGTTTTTTGAAGACAAGCATGCCTTTGGTAATGGCATGGCGGATCTCTTTGGGGGCATGATTGCCTTGGAAAGTGGCGTGATGATAGTGAAAGTGACAGGCACCTGTGCCCTCAAGCCTATTGGCATCAGCTTGAAAATCACCCAGACCGGCGGCCTTTTCAGGGGCGATAACCAGCACATGCTCGATATCAAATGGCGGCGGGACTTGCTTATTTAAATTCAAGAGTCCTTCAGCGCTTAACTGCTCAAGCATGGCGGCATATTGACGCGCCAAATCTCCTAAAGTGTAGCTGGGATCTATATCATTAATGGCTAGCGAAAAGCCATATAAAGGATGGAAGGTGGCGCTCACATTGAGTAAAACAGTGACATCTCTGTCAAGCTTCATGCCGGTGGCGCGCTCGAACTTGGTCAATACTCTGGCCGCTTTAAAGCGCCATAAGTTACCGCGGCAACTGGCAATAACTTTGCCCTCGTCATCTTTTTCAGCCAACTCAAAGTAATAGTGTCCACCTTTGCTGGATAAATTACGAATCTCAGCTTTGACCCAAACGCTGTGGCGAAACGTTTCTTTAACCACCAGCTCAACGGCTGCTAAATAATCACTGAGCCTAAGCACGGTATTTTCTAATTCATCGTCAATCGGATCGATGAGCATCTCGCTTTTTATGTCTTGGGCATCAAAGTCGCTATTGTCCGAGTCTGGCATATCAAGGCGAGATAAGTCTGGCTTAGGCATAATATCAGTCTATATCAAAAAAGAGGTTAAGGTTCAAAACTGTGAAGGCGATACTTGTGAGAAAAACACAGAGGGTATTATAGCCTGATAAATAAGGTATGCCCTAAAGATTTGAACCCAGACTGTTAAAACTGTTAATATATAACCGCAGTAATTCGACAACAAAAACACAAAACCTAAATTGGAGATAAGAATGATTACCCATGTACCTGATGTAACCTTCAAAACTCGTGTCCGTGACGAATCTATCGGTGGAGAAAATCCATTTAAATGGTATGACTTAACCACAGATGAGTTATTTGCCAATAAAAAAGTAGTTGTGTTCTCCTTGCCGGGTGCTTTTACACCAACCTGTTCGACCAGTCACTTACCGCGCTACGAAGAGCTTTACAATGAGTTCAAAGCGTTAGGTGTAGATGAGGTTGTTTGTGTATCAGTAAACGATGCGTTTGTTATGTACCAGTGGGGCTTGAAGCAAGGCCGTGAAAATGTTTTCTTGCTGCCTGATGGTAACGGTGAGTTCACTCGTAAAATGGGTATGTTGGTTGATAAGAGCAATCTAGGCTTTGGTATGCGTTCATGGCGTTATTCGATGTATGTCGATAATAAAGAAATCAAACAAGTATTTATGGAGCCAGGTTTCGATGACAACTGCCCAACTGATCCATTTGAAGTATCAGATGCCGATACTATGTTAGAGTACTTAAAAAGCCAGAAATAAATCACGCTGATTTTTAAGTGACAAAACGCCAAGTGTTATGAAACTGCGTTGTCTTTATTAAGGCAACGCAGTTTTTTTATATTAAACGAATTATAAGCGTTGCAGTATGAGAATATATTAATTAGTAGACGAGGAGGTTGTGTTAAGAATGGGGTGTTTACAGATATACTGGTGGCATAGATAAAAATGTTTTTTATTGACACTAGACAAAAAATAATAATTTAGACTGATTTATTCTAAATCCTTTTGAAGTAAGTGGATATTGATATCTGCTTACTTTTTTTATGTAACAAAATAAAGTAGCTCTAAAAGGACAATAACTATAAAAGATTAAAATATTGAACAAATGTCTAGTTTTTCATCTAAGTACTCATCTCCTATAAGTAGGGGGGTGAGCCAAAATATATTACTTATGTTAAGTTTTAATTAATAGTTTTTCTCATTGTTATTTTTCGGAATAGAGAGGGGGTCTTGCTGTTTATATTAAAATATTAATGAAAAATATATGTTTACATCAGTACGCTCGTATCCTAGGATAAAATTAGACGTAAATATCTTATAAATACTACTCAGTAATATTATAAAAATAATTTGCACTATTAAGAAAACAAGTTAAATCTAATATTGATGGGTTGCTTTACCAAGGAATGAGTAATGAAAAACATTATAGTGAAAACCCATAATAATAAGACACAAATCTCAGAAGTCACGGCAACGATTCATGATAATAATCAAAAAACAGTTATTGATGCGGCTAAAAATGTAAATTATGAGTTCTTGGATGAGTCTTTAGGGTATGCGCCCAATCACATCATCACCAAACGTGTTGGTAAAGATTTGCACGTTTCTTTTGAGGTTGAGGGTAAAGATTCTGACCTAATTATTAATGGCTTCTTTGACGACGAAAACCAAGCATTAATAGGCTTGGCTGAAGATGGCCGCTATTATTACTATATTCCTGACACGGGCGAAGTGGTTGATTATGTGACTCAGCTAGAAGTTGGTGCGATTGAAGGGCAAGCACTTGGCGGCGAGTCAATGATTGAGCCATTGTGGATTCAAATGGCGTCGACAGGTTTACCTTGGTGGGCTACTGGAATCGGCGGCTTATTAGCGGCCGGTGTGATTGGTGCAGCTGCTAGTAGCGGAGGCGGTGGTAGTAAAACAGAACAGCCGATTGATGCAATTGATGATGGTAGCGTAAATAATCCTTATAGTTCTGTGGCAGAAGACACGCCACTTACCAATTTGAAGGTTCTTTCAAATGACAGCAGTCCTGAAGGCCGTCCGCTAAGCATAGTTGCAGCCAGTAGTCCCAATGGTGAGGTTGCTATTAACCCTGATGGCACGCTTAATTTTATGCCTGCGGCAAACTTTAATGGTCCGACCACAATAACCTATACGATTAGCGATGGCGCTGGTGGTAGTGATACCGCGACGGTTCATATTGATGTGACTGACGTTAATGATGCGCCTGAAGCAGAGTCACAGCGTATTGTTGCTGATGAGAATACAATAATAGAGACACCGCTAACCGGCAGTGATGTTGATGGTGACGTCGTTAGTATAACGGTGATACAGGTTCCACCAGCCAGCCAAGGTTTTTTAAGTTATGAAAAAAATGGCACTCGTGTTGAGATAACTGCAAATGCAGTATTGACACCAGAAGAAGCTGAAAGTGTGACGTTCACTGTAACAGAAAATTTTAACGGAACCGTTAATCCAATTAAATTTAGCACCACCGATGACGATGGTGCGGTATCAACTCCTGCCACAGTTGAGATTACGGTGAGCGATGTCAATGATGCACCAGAGGCCATGGATGCGACAGTCAACACCCATGAGGGCACACCGGTATCCGTGCCGCTGATTGCCACTGACATTGATGGCATGGTTAAGAGCATTACCATTACCGCCATTCCAGATGCCGCCCGTGAAGGCGTGTTAACCTATATCGATGCCGGCGGCAACGAGCAGATAATTACTGTTAACACCGTACTGAGTGTGGATGAATCGAGCACAGTGGTGTTTACGCCAGTGGCAAACTTTAATGGCGCCGCCACGTCTGTGACATTTACCGCAACTGATGATGATGGTTTGGTATCAGCGCCTGCGACAGTCACGCTTGATGTAACCGATGTCAATACACCGCCTGTGGCAGATGATGCAGTCATTACCACGGATGAAGATACAGCAGTGCCTGTACCGTTTACTGGCAGTGATGTGGATGGCACCGTTGTTAGCGTCACCGTCCTGCAAGTACCGCCAACCAATCAGGGTATTCTGGTGTATGACAATGATAATAACCCAGATACAAAGCCGGTTCAGATTACGGCAAATGCAGAGCTGAGTTTGGCTCAAGCAGAGACGGTTCAATTCGTGCCAGCAAAAGATTTCAATGGTGTGGTAAATCCTATTAGATTTACGACCACCGATGATGACGGCATGGTGTCAAGTCCTTCCATAGTCTCTATTAACATATCATCTGTCATTGATGTGACTTACGTGGTGATGACAGGCGATGGCACTGTCGTAGAAGCAGAGGCTGCAGGCTATGGTGTTCAGCTTCTAGACAATGAAGGCAGCCCAGTAGTAGTGACTCAGGACACAGCGGTTACCGTCACGTTCAATAATAGCACCACCCAAGATGCTGACACCGAGTACAGCGACGGCAAAAGCATTACCGTCACCATACCAGCAGGTTCATCAACTGCATCATTTGATGTACAAACGATCGATGATTATCTAGCAGATGATGGGGAGCGTTATAGCTTAACCATCACTGATGTGGACACAGATGAGTTTGAAGCGGTAGACATTAATGGTTTCACAGACTCTAATAACGTAGTACATAGCAATACAGTTGGCACCACCATTGAGAGTAACAGCACGGCTGATAGTAGCAATGAAGGCGGATATGACAGCCGAGACACCGTTTATGTTGAACTCACCGGTGATGCCAGTACAGATGAAGCCGCGGGCAGTGAGCTTAATCATCAAATCAACCTAATTGATGATGGCGGCAATCTTGTTGTTTTAACAGCCGCTCAATCTGTCACCGTTACCCTAGAGTATTATAACGATGGCACCCAAGCGGCTGACTTTACGACTAAGACGACGGACGTCACCCTTACCGGCACAAACACCGGTAACGTCACCAACGTTGTGGCAGATGACTTATTATCTGAAGGGGTAGAGCGTTATAGTGTTCGTATCATCGCGGTGAGTGATAATGACAACAGCTTTGAGACACTGGCTATTAGCGACAGTAACAAGGCTACGGGCACCATCATTGATAACGATAGTGCCCCAGTCATTAGTATTGCCAAAAGTAGCGATGTGAATGAAGATGCCGGCACAGTGACTTACACGGTCAGCCTATCAAACCCAAGCACCCAAAGCGTGAGTGTGGACTATGCTACAGCAAATGACAGCGCTATTTATGGTGAAGACTATGATGTCATTAGCGGCACCTTAATCTTCGCAGCCGGTGAAATAAGCAAGACCCTCACCGTTGCCATCACAGATGACAACATTGATGAGGCAGCTCAAGACTACAGCGTCACCCTATCAAACCCAACCTATGCTGCGGTTAGTGGCACCGAGGGCAGTGTCACCACCACCATCATCGACAATGATGCTGCGCCTGTGGCGAGTATTACAAATACCAGTACCGAGGAGGGGGGCGACTTAGTGTTTGATGTGACACTAGATCGCACCAGTAATACAGATACGAGTGTTGACTTGAGTCTGGGTAATGATACAGCCACGTTAGGTACAGACACTAGCACACCGATTCAAATCAGCACCGATGGCGGCATTACCTGGACAGAGGTGACAGACCCAAGTAGATTTAGTGCGATTGTTCCTGCAGGCAACACAGAGATATTGGTACGTGTGCCTACAATGGATGATTATCTTAAAGAGGGTGCAGAGACACTGACCCTTAGTGCTGAAGCAAAAGATCAAGCAGGCACTGGAACAGGATCTGCAACTGGCACCGGCAGCATTGTTGATGAAGCGCCAACAGCAGAAGACACCGTATATGTTCGTCTAACTGGCGACTCTACGCTAACTGAAGATGATGATAATAGCCTTGAGCATACATTAGAGTTGGTGGATAGCAGTGGTAATTTAGTAACCTTAACCGGCAATCAACAAGTCGTCGTTAATCTAAAATACGTAGACGACGATACCAATGCGGCAGATTATAGCGACGTACGATTAAGCTCATTCACTTTCGATGCAGCGAGTGGTAGCAGTATTACCCTAACCAATAGCGTTGTTAATGACACTTTAAAAGAGGGTCGAGAAAGTTATCTTCTTAAAGCCTCTATCGCCTCAAGCCAAGGTTTTGAGCGTGTTCGTTTGGACGCTGAAAATAGTGTCATTGGTGAAATTATTGATGACATTAGTCCTAAGCCAGACACCAATCGTGTGCAAGAAGATGGCATCAGTATGGCCACAGGCAATGTATTATCTAATGATGAGATGGGAACAGGAGCTACAGTCAGCCTAACGACCACACCTGCCGATGCTGGTAACTACGGTTCATTAACTTTAGATGCTGATGGTAGTTACACCTTTACTTTAGACAATGGCTTACCTGCGGTACAGGCGCTTGCTAAAGGCGAAACAAAAGAGTTGGTGTATGAGTATAGGTTAGCCGGTAACGCGGCGCCGACCACATTAACGATTGCTATTGAAGGTGCCAATGATGCGCCAACGTTAGATTTATTTAATAGTAATACGACAACCACAAGCTTTATCACTACTTTTGAAGAGGGAAGCGGTGCAGTCGCTATTGCTGACAGTAGTGCGATTGTGGATATTGATACCAATGACACCATTAACAGTGCCGTTGTCAAAATAACCAATGCTCAACTCGGTGATGTGTTATCAGCAGGTACTTTACCGGCAGGTATCACAGCCACCTTAATAGGTAGTGTCCGAATTGAGTTATCAGGTTCTGCCAGTCGAGCAGATTATCAAACAGTGATTGATGCGATTACCTTCAATAACACCTCCGCAACACCAAGCGAGATTGATCGGCTAATAGAGGTGGTGGTCACTGACAACAATGGACTATCCAGCAATATCGCCACGACGGTTGTTGAGGTAGATGCAACGCCACAAGCCGTCAATGATGCCACGCAGGTAGAAGAAGGCGGTGTCACCATTAGCAGCAGCACTGAAAACCTAAACTTATTGGCCAATGATGATTTAGGCACATCAGATACTGCAATGACTGGATTTAGTTATAAAAACGAGAATGGCGATTGGACGCCAGGTAGTTTCGATACGACTGTTGACACACTATATGGCTCATTAACCATCAGTACTGATGGTAGCTGGTCATACACCTCTGATACGGCAGAAGAAAACTTAGCGGGCGTAACTGACACCATTGAATATAACATTCGAGACGGTAATGGAGATGAAAGCAGCGCTGCCTTTAATATCATGGTTTCTGATACCAGTCCAACAGCATTAATCCCAGAAGTAACCGTTAGTGAAAGTGACTTGCCAAATGGTACAAATGAGATTAAAAACTCATTAATCGCTCGTCATAATCTTAATATCACCAAAGATGCCGATGACATTGTTGATGTGATATTCAACAGCGTCACGATTGACACGTTAGTTGCCTTAGGGCTGACGTCTGGTGGCGAGGCTCTATCCTATGAGTTTATCAATGATGGCCATACGCTTACTGCAAAAGACACGAGCGGTGAGACGGTATTCACCATTGAGCTCAATAATACCAATGACAGTACAGGCTCAAGTCAGTCGTTTAGATTTACACTCAATAAAACGTTAGATCATGCATCTGATACAGATGTTGTCAATCTGCCAATAAGTTATGAGCTTAAAGATGATGACAGCAGCACGACTCAGCAGTTTGTCGTGAATATTGATGATGATGGGGTTAGGGCGGTTGATAATGCTGTTGTAGAGGTAGTAGAAAAGTCAGGAGACATGATATCAGGCAATGTCATCGATAATGACCAAGGTGTGGATGCCAATTTATTACTTAATGACTACACTTACCTCGATGAAAATGGTGATTCTGTCACCTCGACAACGTTTGGTGCACCAGTTGATACGCCAACAGGCTCATTAACAGTTAATGAAGATGGCAACTGGTCATTTGTTGCCAATAAAGCCATTGATAACCGATATCCTGCGCCAAACCTGCAAGATGATGGGTCGTTTAGCTACACCTTGGTTGATGCTGACGGTGATATATCAAACAGTGCGACTCAAACAATTCGAGTGACCGATACTGCGCCAGTGGTTGTCAGTGACAAAGGCGTGGTGCTAAAAGAAGATGAGTTATTTGGTAGTTCGGGCATGCGTAGTACGCATGAAATCACTGTGACAGATGTCTTTAGTATCACCACAAATGCCGATGACATTGAAGACATCTACTTCACAGTTGAGGATGGGTCACAGCCGTCATTCACCTTAAGTAATGGCACGCCGCTATATTATCGCTATAAAGAGGTTAATGGTGAGCCAGACCTGCATACTATTTATGCAACGAAAACCCAAGCAGGCCCAATCAAAGAGGGTTTAGAAAGTGATGGGGAGACTGTTAATGAGTCTGAGAATAATGTTGCTTTTAAGGTCACCATCAATCCTGACAACAACAGTTATGTCGCCATCTTGTATGACACGATTCGACATCCTGATGTGGATGCGAATGATGATAATCTGATTGATAATGCCATATTTAATCTGCAGTATGCACTTGAAGACAGTGATGGATCTATTGTTGAGGACTCGTTTAATCTTGACGTTGAAAATAGACTTGTCGCGGAAAACCTAGTGTTCATTATCAATGAAGCCGATTATGGTGACTTGACCGATGATGGCTCGGATGTATTGGTTATTAATGTCGCAGAGACCTTTGACGGTGGTGTCATTCAGCTATTAAGCAAAGACTTTGTGAGTAAGTCGACCATTACGTCAGGACAAACCCTTTATATTGATGTTCATGGCAAAGAAGTTGCTGCAAATGACCCAACGGCAGTTGGTTCTGTCAAAAACATCGGTAACGGGGTTATTGAGTTTGATCCAGCAGAAAACTATTCAAGCTTTGTTGGCGATGATGTAAGTTTTAATGTTCGTGCGCAAGATGGCGGTATGGCACTCACCCGTAGTGTCACAGTCAAGGTTAATCCAATCGAAGATGCACCAATTATCGTCATTGATGATGCAGAGGTGAGTATCGTTGATGATAATTATACGATTTATGTCGAAGAAGATACTTCAGCACAGCTTGGGTTTAAAGCGCCAATTATTGGTGATTTGGGGGTTGAAAACGGCACTCTAGACATACTAAATCCTGATTATTTGGTAGCAAATACGGGTAATGATGATGATTTAGAAAATGGTGGTTCAATTGACCGCTCCGAGCGTTTGGGTGCAATCACATTAAGTGGTATACCTGACCGTGCTGAGCTGTTTTATATGGATAGTGATAATACCAAACAGGTGGTTTATGCCGTTACGGATACAGCGGGCAGCGTCACTATAAAGCTCACCGATGGTGTTCATATCCTAGACTCAGAAATGAGCTTTGATAAAGAAATGACCACCGAGCAGTTTGAATCATTGCAAATAGCGCCGCCTGCAAACAGTGGCACTAACTTTGATGTGTTCATGAGTGTGACTGAGTATGAAGTGGATGAAAATAATACGCCATTGAGCACAGACAAAGGTTTTGTCACCACGACTGCCACGATTATCGTTGATGTGCAAGCAGTGACCGATGCACCGGTGATTGACTTGGTTGGCAATAATGAGGTAACGGTAGGCGCAAACCTAATCACAGCCAGTATTGATGAAGACACAACATTAAGTCTACAAAATGTGATTAATGAACGCTTTGAAGATAAAGATGGCTCAGAGCGTTATCAATATCAAATTACAGGATTGCCTGAAGCAACCACAGTTGTTATTGCAGGTCAAACGCTCACAGCAGGCTCTAATGGCACGGTGACGTCATCATTTAAGACAGTGAATATGAATACTGATCCTGTCATTGATATGACGCCGCCACAAGATTACGCCGGTGTAATCGAAGCAACCCTGACGCTAATTACCAAAGATCGAGAGCCTAATGGAGAAAAAGACATTACAGATAAAGACGATAGCAGTGCAAATATTGCTGAGCAGTCAACCTCTGTAGAACTAGAGCTGACCGTTAATCCTAAGCATGATATTGAGGTTGCCACACCTGGCGAAGGTAAAGAAGATACTCAGATTGCCTTATTTAAAGACGAAAATGGTGATCCAACCATCACAGTAACCGATGCAGATGGCAGTGAAATGATCACAAGTGTCGGTATCTCTAAACAGCAAGTAGATGACTTTATATCAGCCGGTGGCAAATTCATTATTGATATAAACGGTACCGAACAACCAGTCGACACATTCATTGAACTTCCAACTCAGCCAGGCTTTTATCAGTTTTATGGAGACAGTGTTTCAGGCATTGTGGATTTACTTGATATCACAATTGTTCCCCCTGCGCACAGCAGTAAAGACATCGATTTCACCTATTATGTCGAAACAACGGATACCTCAATTGGTGCAGGTGCATTAGCGCAGACAGATGGTGATACTTTTGACAGAACCATTAAAGTGACGCCAGTGGCGGAAAGCGTTGATACTGATAGCGACGGTGCAAATGATAATGATGTGACCATGAATCCTGATTACACTTACACAAGCACCATTTACGAGGATGGAGATCATGATGATGACTCTAGCACAGCGCCTGATTGGTTTAATCTGAATGATGGCATTGATCTAAAAGCAGCGTGGTCAAATGAGGATCAATCATCGCTGACAAATGGAACGGGGAGTGTTTATACGGATTCTGAAGAAACCTTTGCCCGCCTAACGGTGCAGATTGAAGACAGCCAGAATCCTGGCAGCTTTGCTAAGGCAGCGGGCGCACAGTTTCAATATGAGCTAAACGGCAATACTGTTGAGGTGACAGCTGGTAAAGACGGTATCGATGTTCCAGCAGTGGCGCTTGATACGTTAAAATTTATTGCGCCACCAAACTATGCCGGTGAGGTGCAGATTGTGGTCAATGCTGTGACGATTGATTATGATGAAGATGACGACACAGCTACGCAAGAAACAGTGTCAGGTGAGTCTATTCTGAGTATGACGGTGACTGCTGTTGCAGATGATGTCTTGTTAAGTGTTCAGCCAGTGCGTGGCTTTGAAGACGCGGGCCGTAGTAAGGGCAATCCGCCTGAGGATGTCGACCCAACTTATATTCCAAGCGGTTTTATAGACATGCCTGAAAACGGCATTCCTCTTAAAATAAAAGCGCAATCAGAAGATAAAGATGACTCTGAAACCTTTAACATCACCATCGACAACTTACCAGATGGCAGCGCTTTGTATGTTTATGACGCAGTGAGTCATACTTACATACTGGTGGCTCAGAATTATACAGGCGCAATTGATTCGTTTACGCTCAATGATGCAGATTCAAACCCCGATATTAATAGCGTCACCTAAGAAAAGTAAATTTCATATTCCACTCCTCTACACTATATAGATAATAGCGCATAGAGCTTTCCTGACTTGTCAGAGTAAGATTGATCCATGGCATATGCAGATATTAATAATATTTTAAACACCATAATATTGAGGGGTTTATTACCTAATAAGTTATTGTTTCAATAAGAAATTGATCTACTTTAGCGTTAACTATTTCTAGTACTGAGCTCAATTTTTAGCATAGGTCGACTACAAAACTGACTATATTAGTGTATTTGCACTGACTCTAACACTTGCTGGCATGCTTGAGCCAAATAAGGGTCAACACCGTCCTGTTTAAGCACCCATTTAATATAACCAGTACCTTCAGAGCTTGTAGCTAAATCTGCGATAGCCTCGCTTTTATATTTACTAAAACTTAAATGTGTGGGTACATGTGCTATTTGGCTAAATTATATAAGTTATCCACACCAGTGATAACATGACCTTGATTGTTAGCTAAATAAATCAGACTACCAAGCACTAGCTCAGTGAAGTAAATATCAGCAATGGTAGCATGCACGTTCTTTGTTTGAGCACGTGCCACATCTCGGTGGAAGGGTAATCTCACCGAAAAATAAGAACACTCATAAACATGTACATGTAATAGATGTTAAGGAAAGCGTGCTCAAATTATGAGTACGCTCAAATCAAACCATAGTAAGTTGGTCTACCCAAACCTTCTAAGCCAAACATTTAATACCAATCGACCTAATGAGGCTTGGGTTAGTGACATTACTGACATATGGACAAACGAGGGTTGGCTATACTTGGTAGGTGTTAAAGATTTCTACACTAAAGATCTGTTAGGCTATGCCGTATTGAACGCATGACCACTAATTTAGTACGCTATGCGTTCAATACGGCAATCAAGAATAAACGAGCCAACCAACGAATAATTGTACATTTTAATTTTTCAATGAGTTTCAGAGAATTGAGCAGGTTTGACGCTATTTCAGCTGTTTTAATAAGTTCTCTAAAAACAAGTCACACTTATCCATTTCAGAGACTTCTACATACTCATTGGGTTTATGCCCTTGCTCCATAGAACCTGGCCCACAAACAAAAATAGGGCTATCAAAGGTTTGAGAAAACAAACCACCTTCTGTCCCAAAAGATATCTTCCCAACGGTGGTATCATCTGAGAGTAGGGATTTCAAAAATTGCAATTCAGGATGCTCATGACTGGTACTTAACCCTGGATAAGCATTCATAAAGTGGATATTGGCATATTGACTGTGAGAGTGTTTTTGCAGGTTTGTATTGATGATATCTGTAATCGTGTCAATGCTGTCTTCCGCTATGTGACGTATCTCATAATCTATGGTGCAGCTGTCTGAGACCACGTTTAAGGCAGTACCACCTTGAATTTTTCCAACATGAATAGTGGTGTAAGGGATGTCATACTCTTCATCACGTTGTCCGCTAAGAGCCAATTCATTTTGACTGTCTACCAAAGACGTCACTACTTGTGTGGCAACATGAATCGCATTGCGGTAATTGGGTGCCATAGAAGAATGCCCATTCTCTCCACTACAACGCGCTTGATAAACTGCCTTGCCTTTATGTCCTAACGCTATTTGCATCGAGGTAGGCTCACCAATCACACAAAACCGTGGCGTCTTAATTAACGTTGGCAACTGAGGCAATATATTTCTAACACCCAAGCAACCAATTTCTTCATCAAAAGATAAGCATACATGCAGCGGGATAGTCAGTTTCTGCTGGCTGGCTTGGCACATTATTCTAATCACACAAGCAATAAAGCCTTTCATATCCGTCGAACCGCGCCCATAAATTTTATCATCACGTTCATCAGCGATGAAAGGATCACTTTCCCAGTGGTCTTTATTAGCAGGAACCACATCGGTATGCCCTGATAATAAGACACCGTGTTCCTCGGTTGGACCAGTAGAGGCGAATAAATTGGCTTTGTTGCCTTCTTCGCTATAATCGACAATCACGAAAATACCGTGGCTTTCGAATAGAGATTTAACAGCTTCAATTAAAGATAAATTACTTTTATAAGAAGTCGTGTCAAAACTAATCAGGGTTTTTAATATTTCTATACTGCTGTCTTTATTTATTATTGACATAAATAACCTCTTAAATCTGGATGTTATTGGTCGTTTTTATAAAGGACTCATTCCAGGAATATTGCCATCAGCAAAGCAACGCTGACAGTGTTGAATAAAGGATTTAACCAATAGCGTGTTATGTGCATTAATTGGCGTCATAACACCTATTTTCATTGGTCTCAGATTTCCTTGAATAGGTATGCGTACTAACTCTTTGCCATCCATAGCGGTATTTACTCTAGGTCTTGTATTAAAAATACTGTAACCCAACTCATTGGCGACCATGGTTTTGACAATCTCAACATAATGACTTTGGGTATGAATATTCGGTGTTAAACCTTGCTGTTCAAAAAGTGATAAAAAATACTCATAACTGTAGGGGATATCTAATAAAACCATAGGCAGTTTGGACAAAGTTTTTAGGGTAACGGACTTCTCTGATGCTAAAGGATGGTTCGCAGAAACTAAGGCATAAGGGGGTAAGCTCGCTAGTGGCTGAAAGTTCACCTGCTTCTCATCAATCTCCAAATCAAAAGTTAGTGCTAAATCTAGTTTGTTAGAGAGTACTGACATCATAAGCATACGAGGCGTATCTAGGTTTAAATCGATCTCGACTTGTTCAAAGGTTTGCGAATAATGTTGGACTACTGCGGAATATAAGGTGGGTGCTGCACCAATATAACAACCCAGCTTGAGTTTGCCTTTTACCTCACTAGAGATCTCAGCAGCCCAAGCATAAAGATCTGACGTTTCATCTAGAATTCTTTGGCATTTTTTTTTGAGTATTTCGCCTACTGGGGTTAGCTGTAGACCTTTTGCGTGTTGCCGAATAAAAAGCTGCACCTCTAATTCTTTTTCAATATGAGCAATAGCGGCCGAAATCGATGGCGACGAGATATGCACTTCTTCTGAAGCGGCTAGGATGCTGCCATGTTTGGCAGCACCAACGAAATATTCCATCTGACGTAAAGAGATTCGGCGGTTCATGTATATACTCATATATTTAATAAAAGGGTACTGTCACTGTACCCTCAATTATTAAACATAACGCGTCGTATTACACTATTTTATTCACAAATCACCAGGCACGCCGTAACTTGGTGCAGTCGTTGGATCTACCGCTCTTGCTATATAGTCATTCATTTGTGGCTCATAAACCTGCCAAGCAGTCGCTAAATCATCAATTGGGTTCTCTGACCAGTCTAATCGTAAGTCGACGATAGGCCACTGTATGTCTTTAGCCATAACCATCAAGCCAACGGAATGAACAGGTCCAGCTTCACCGCCAGCAGACAAACCTGCTTTCATAGCCACCAACAGGCGCTCTGCTAGGGATCCATCAGTCTGCTCAAATGCCTCAACAATCGCTTGTGGCACAGTATCGTTATCGAGCAAGTTTCCGGCACTAACCACATCTGTGCTGATGAAATGCCCATGAACGCCTAACGTCTGCTCGCCACTGAATACCGCGCCTTTGTCTTCATTATTCAAAGCAACCAACTGGCGATACTGTATAAAGTCTTCAGTTTCAACCAAACGTTTAATAGCGTTCTCTGGCGTGTCGCCTTTCTCTAAAGCATCGAGAATTTTGGTACCCAGAATAGGATCAGTAATGTTTTGACTCATTACCATGCCGACCCCAGCGCGACCATGCAAACATCGTGACGCAACTGCAGGTGAAGAAGATGACACGGCACCTCCAATTTGTCCTGTTTTTTTACAGCGAGCAATAATAGAAAAGGTCATGTTAATCTCCAAATGCAATAGTGTTTACCTGATAGTTTAAGTCTAGGTCTGCGTTAGTCAGGAATGACAGCAGTGGCGTCTACTTCTACTAGCCACTCAGGTCTGGCTAATGCCGTGACTACAATACCGGTAGAGACCGGGTATACGCCTTTTAGCCACTTGCCGACGACACGGTAAACGTCTTCACGATAGCGTGGATCAACGATATAAATCGTGATTTTGCAGATATCTTCTAATTCACCACCTGCTTCTTTTAATAGCATATCAATGTTGTACATCGCTCTTTCTGTCTGTCCTGCCACATCGGCAAGGCAAACACTTTCTGTGGTTTCGAGATTCTGTCCAATTTGACCTCGAAGAAAAACAGTACGCCCTCTAGCAACGACTGCCTGACACAGATCATTGTCTATACTTTGTTCGGGGTAAGTTTCTTTGGTGTTGAAGCAGCGAATCCTTTCATGTTTCATGTTCTGTACCCTTTAGTTAAATAAATGAAGAAAATTTAGTATAGGTAAACTCTGAAACCTTATCTATTCTGATTTTTTGTACTTCTGATTCAGAAATAGTAAACCAGAGAAGCGAAATTATTTTGGGCATCATTACTTACTTGTGAGTTTTCTATTGATTTTGTTTTTCTGAAGCAATAGTTATTAAAAGAGTTATTTAAATTGTTGTTGTTTCACATAGGATGTAGATAGAAATTAATTTACTGGAGAAAATAATGCAGACGACGGATACGTTAGTAATTGGCGGTGGACAAGCTGGTATTGCAATGAGTGAGCACCTGTCTAAGGAAGGCATTGAGCACATTGTCTTAGAAAAGAATCGTATTGCAGAAGCATGGCGTACTCGCCGCTGGGACTCTTTAGTTGCCAACGGACCTTGCTGGCATGATCGCTTTCCTAGCATGCTGTTTGAGGATGACCAAGAAGGGTTTATTCATCATGACAAGGTTGCGGATTACTTCCAAAAATATGCCGAACATATCAATGCCCCTGTTCAAACAGGTGTTGCGGTTACTAAGGTTACGCCTTTACAGGGCAGACAAGGCTATCACGTCACTACCTCAGAGGGTGAGCTAGAAGCCAAGCGTATTGTGGTAGCAACAGGTGCATTCCAAGTACCTTCTATTCCACCGATTATCCCTACAACTGTTAACGTACAACAAATCCACTCGGATAGTTATAAAAATCCTGAACAGTTGCCAGAGGGTGCTGTATTAGTGATTGGTAGTGGTTCATCAGGCGTACAGATTGCTAAAGAATTAAACGCCGCTGGCAAAAAAGTTTATTTGTCTGTTGGTGCGCATGAACGTCCACCAAGACGCTATAGAGGCCGTGACAATGTTTGGTGGTTAGGCGTATTAGGCGGTTGGGACAGAGAAAAACCAAATGATGGACCATTAAAAGGCTTTGCTGTCAGCGGTATGAATGGTGGAGAAACAGTTGATTTCCGTAAATTAGCTCATGACGGTATTCATTTATTAGGTTTAACAAAATCATTTTCAGGCGACACGCTAACGTTCAATGATGATTTATTTGAAAACGTCAATGAAGCGGAGCAAAACTATTTGGCGCTTTTGGATGTGGCAGATAAATATGTTGAGGATAATGGTCTAGACCTACCTGAAGAGCCAGAAGCACGTGAATTCTTAGAGTTACCTGAATCTATTAGTAATCCGAGTCTATCGATAGATTTTAGTGAAAGTAATATTACTAGCGTGATTTGGGCAACTGGATTCAAGTATGACTATAGTTGGTTAGAGGTTGACGTATTAGATGATGTCGGTCGCCCACTACATAATCGCGGTGTCACTTCAGCAACTGGTATTTATTTTGTCGGCTTACCTTTCTTGTCAGGTCAGGGGTCATCCTTTATTTGGGGAGTTTGGCATGATGCTGGGCGTATCGCTGAACATATCGCTATTAAGAAAAAATATCACGAGTATAGTTAAGGACGCTAAATACGCTAACAAACCAAATTTCTATAGGAATAATTGATGAATACATACAACGAACTCTATATTGACGGCAAATGGGTGACACCATCAACCGGAGCCACTATCGCTAATATCGACCCTAGTAATGAAAGTGTGATTACTGACATTGCTAACGCGTCTGTCGAAGATGCAGAAGCAGCTATTAAAGCCGCTAGAGAAGCATTCGATAACGGTAGTTGGTCTGGACTCACAGGCTCACAGCGTGCGAAGTATCTGCGCGCTATTGCCAAAGAGATCAGAGATAATTTGGATTTTTTGGCGCAGTTAGAAGTACAAGACAACGGCAAGCCTTTTACAGAAGCTCAGTTGGATATGAACGGTGTAATCGATTGTTTTGAGTTTTATGCCAACCTAGCAGAAGATTTCGATAACAACCAAGAGTCTGAGCTAGAGATTCATAGTGAGGGTTATAGCTGCCTAGTTCGTAAAGAGCCATTAGGAGTAGTCAGTGCCATTATTCCATGGAATTTTCCTTTAGATATGGCCGCTTGGAAAGTCGCTCCTGCTTTAGCTGCAGGTTGTACGATGGTATTAAAGCCCGCAGAAGTCACCTCAATGACGGCCATAGAGCTTGGCCGTATCTGTCAAAAGGTTGGGTTACCTAATGGCGTATTAAACATCGTCACTGGTCATGGCTCAAAAATAGGGCCGATCTTATGCGAGCATCCTGCTGTAGACAAAGTCGCCTTTACTGGTAGTGGCCCAGTCGGCAAGCAGATCATGCGATCAGCTGCAAATACGGTGAAGAAAATTAGCCTTGAGCTTGGTGGGAAATCACCACTCATTATTTTTGATGATGTCGATATTGAGACAGCAGTCGAATGGATTATGTTTGGTATTTTTTGGAACCAAGGTCAAGTCTGTTCTGCAACCTCAAGAGTATTAGTTCAAGACGGCATCTATGATGAATTGACAGCACGCTTAGTACAAGAAGCTGAAAAGATCGTCATTGGTAATGGTATGGATAAAGGGGTTCAGTTGGGGCCTGTCGTCAATAAAAAACAGTATGACGCTGTTATAACGACGCTTGAAAAAGGTAAGTCTGACGGTGTTAACGTCTTAACTGGTGGCAAACGAGCCAGCGGATTTGATAAAGGCTATTTTATTGAGCCGACCGTTTTTGGAGATGTTCCTGAAGATCATCCTATTTGGACAGATGAGATTTTTGGACCTGTCGTTGCCCTTCGTCGTTTTACAGATGAAGCAGAAGCAGTTGCAAGTGCCAATAATTCAGAGCTGGGTCTGGCCGCTGGCGTTATTTCTAAAGACATTGATAGGGCCAATCGTGTCGCTCGAAATCTACAAGCAGGTATTATCTGGGTCAATTGCTCACAGCCGCTATTTTTACAAGCGCCTTGGGGTGGTTACAAACAGAGTGGCATAGGGCGAGAGTTGGGCACTTGGGGACTTGATAATTATTTAGAAACCAAACAAATCACGACATACCACAGTGAAGCGCCTTTAGGTTGGTACTTGACATAGAGGCTAGTTGTTACTTTTTGTTTGGTACAGAAGTCATATTCAGAAAAATTTAAGTTGGTTGGTGGCATGGATGTTATCAATCAATAAAAGTTGCTAATAGTTTATTCGCTCTGATTCATAACACAGAGCGAATAAATTATTTTTAAATCTTAATACTATTTATCTTATATTTCACATTGGCTATTAATCATATTAAGGGATTTTATGAATATGACTCTAAACCCACCCACGCCAAATTTTCTATTAAAAAGGGCTCTGCCCACACTCGTTATTATAGTGGCGATCTATCTTTTATCGCTATTACTTGGTATTCACATTAATGCCGTCGCTCTAACCATTATATTAATGGTCACGTTTTGTCTAATAAAAATGCCGGTTCCCATTGCCCTTATTATGGCTGCTTTATTAGGTGGTCTACAATCGGGGCTTTCTTTTGGGGATTCATTAGCTGCTTTTAATGAAAACTTGCTTTCAGGTGCTCAAATTGGTATTACCTATATCATGATTGGTGCCTTTGCAGTGGCGTTGGCTCGTAGTGGATTATTAGAGCTGTTCGCAGCTAAAATCACCAAAAAAATGGACAGCAAAACGTCCACTGCGCATAAACGTATTAAGTGGACGCTGTTTATTATA
The DNA here is from genome assembly GCF_904846585.1 of Psychrobacter sp. H7-1. NCBI lineage: Bacteria > Pseudomonadati > Pseudomonadota > Gammaproteobacteria > Moraxellales > Moraxellaceae > Psychrobacter > Psychrobacter sp. H7-1. The sequence goes on along the minus strand of NZ_CAJHBH010000018.1, from coordinate 13,389 downwards.
TTTGCAGTCGCCGCATTGATGTCACAAAACCTGGTTCCCGTACATATCGCTTTTATTCCTATTCTTATCCCACCACTGATCCATATTATGAATGAGTTGAAAATGGATCGCCGTGCTGTTGCATGTGTCTTAGCCTCTTGTATCAGTGTTGCTTACTTACTCATCCCATATGGTTTTGGTGATGTGTATCTCAAACAAATATTATTGGCAAGCGCTAATGACGTTGGTGCAAGCTTAGGCTTCGTTGCGACAGCCAGCATGGCACCCAAAGCGATGTTCTTTCCAGTGATGGGGATTATTGCCGGGATGTTGTTTGCGGTATTTATCACGTATCGCAAACGCCGTGAGTATAAAGACCTTCCGGTATTAACCTCTACAGTTAAATCAGACAAACCCATCAATAAATTTCAGATTGCTATTACGCTCATCTCGATTGGGGTCGCTTTAACTTTACAAATTATGTATGACTCATTATTAGTAGGGGCGTTAATAGGTTTTGTCATCTTATCGTTTTCTCGTATTTTCCGTTGGAATGAGCAAGATGGTGTCTTTACTCAAGGTGTTGCATTGATGGCAGAAATCAGTGTCGTCATTACACTTGCGACTGGTTTTGCAGGTGTGATTACTGCGACTGGTGAAGTAAACTCATTGATTGAACTTTTCATGAATTATATTGGTGACAACAGAGTGATGGGTGCTACTGTCATGATATTGATGGGGCTCTTTATCACCATCGGTTTTGGGGATTCATTTGCCTCTGTCGCAATTCTTGCGCCTATCTATTTACCATTAGCCTTATTACTCGGTTTTTCACCATTAGCCAGTTTGGCTATATTGGGAGCATCAGCAGCGTTAGGCGATGCAGGCTCGCCAGCATCTAGTATCACACTAGGGACCACAGCAGGTTTGAATGCGGACGGACAGCATGACCATATGATAGACAGTGTTATTCCTACCTTTACACATATTAATATAGGAATGGTGCTATTCACTTGGGTTGCTGTAGTGTATATACTTTAATGACTCATAGAATGGTGACCAACCTCGTTTTTGGTCGCCATTCCCAGCCTTTGATACCTATTACTATTTGTCAGGGAGGCTCATGAACACTCAATTAATCAGTCCAATTCAGCCGTATTTTATATTAGATGCGCAAAACAGCTACCAAAAAAAAGAGATCAATCGTGATGGTATTGCTCACTTTTATTGCTTTACCTTAGACAAAGAAGGGGATGCAGTTAGTGTGGTGCCTGATGCCAGTATCGATATTATTTTTAAATTGCACAAAGACAAACCTGAAGCATGGGCGTGCGGCAGTTGGCGAAAGCTTGGAAAAACGGTCTTTGAGCATGGCTGCTCATACTTTGGCATACGCTATCAAATTGGTATAGTGCCGAGTTTTTTGTCTATCAAGCCAGGAGATATTATTGATCAAAGCATTCCTTTACAGGATATTTCTGTATTAGGCGCTTCTTTGGTCGATAGGCTATCTGACTGTCAAAGCTTCGAACAACAAATCAGTGTCTTCCAACAAACTTGCAGTCAAAAGACGGATTTATTGCAGTCCTCTAAGCTATATCATGTACTGATTAACCTGATGTTAAAACATCACGGTAATATCAGTATCACCGAGTTATGTCATCAAAGCGGCTATTCTGCTCGAACCATCAGTAATTCCTTTAATGATTATTATGGTTTTTCTCCGAAAGCCTGCAATCTAATTTTGAGATATCAGCACGTATTAGATAGGTTGATGCAAAATGACTGCAAGCGCCTAACCGATCTTGCAATCGACACTGGTTACTCAGACCAAGCACATTTCTTTCGACAATTTAAACAATACAATGGACAAGGTCCAAGAGAGTTCCAGCATATGCTGAATAAGTATATTCACAGGACTTAGTTCTAGGGCTTCGCTCTATAGATCCGTTATTGTTATAAAATCGAAATTTTATGGCGTCTGTATTTTAATTATCTGCTATTTTTAATCGTCCTATTCTCATTGAACGGCATCAAGCTATTGATGACCGCATATTTCTGCATTGTCTCTCCTAAAGTAATTTATCTCCTTAGCTGTGATCGCTTCTTTGATATCGCTTGATTCGTTTCAATTCATCAATTCCAACACCTCATAATTTTATTATTAACTTGCTTATAAAAAGTCAGGTTTTAGGTTTTCTATTGCCGATTTATTCTATTTATAGGATTTGTAGTGTGTGACTATTAAGTGACAGCAAGCAACGTAAACAAATAAGGAAGTGAGAATAAAATGACAACGGAATATGCCAATACGAAGATTGATTTTATTTATTTATCAGAGCCAGACATGATTGCGGCTGGCGTGACTGACATGGCTCAGTGCGTAGATACCATGGACGATATGTTCAAACTGCTATACAGCGGTGACTATCGTATGGCTGGACCTAATAATGATTCTCATGGCGCCATGATGATGTTCCCTGACGAATCTCCATTTCCTAATATGCCAAAAAATACGGCTGATCGACGGTTTATGGCGATGCCTGCTTACTTAGGCGGTAGCTTTCAAACGACGGGTGTCAAATGGTACGGCTCAAACACAGAAAATAGAGGTAAAGGTCTGCCACGCTCTATTCTCACCTTTATGCTAAATGATACTGACACTGGCGCGCCTTTGGCTTTGATGTCAGCAAACTTATTATCAGCGCATCGTACAGGGGCTATTTCTGGTGTAGGTGCGAGATACTTAGCTAAGAAAGACAGCAAAGTAGTCGGAATCTTAGGACCTGGAGTCATGGCTAGAACGGCACTAAGTGCGTTGGTTGTAACGTGTCCTCAAATTGACACCTTAAAAATTAAGGGCCGAGGCCAAAAAAGTTTAAACAAGTTTATAGACTGGGTGACTGCAGCGCATCCACAGATCGACGTGCAAATCGTCGATGAATTAGAGGATTTAGTTCGTGGCTCAGATATCGTGACTTATTGTGCTTCAAGCGTCGTTGGCGATGCGGCAACTTATCCCATCATTAAAAAGGAATGGTTAAAGCCTGGCGCATTCATGGCGATGCCAGCGGCTTGTAATATTGATGATGCGCTCGCTACCTCTGATTTCAGAAAAGTTTTAGATTGCACTGGATTATACGAAGCTTGGTTTGAGGAATCAGACCATAAGCCTGCTCATAATTATGTGCCAATCATTGGCGTAAAGTTCATGGATATGGTTGATGAATGTGCTCTAAAAAAAGAAGACATAGAAGACTTAGCCAAAATCATCAGTGGTGATGCACCTGCACGCCAAAATGACGAAGAGATTATTATCTTGTCTGTTGGTGGCTTGCCTATCGAAGATGTGGCGTGGGCGACCGTCGTATATCGCAACGCGATTGAAAAAGGTATTGGTGTGAAGCTTAACTTATGGGACACCCCAGTTCTATGTTAAGTAGTGCCATCTAGCTAAGCTTATTTATTTCAGGCTATTAACTTATTTACGTAGCCTGACAGCGTTATAACTTTTGATAAGTTATAAATTGTGTTTTAACTACATTCAACTGAGAGAATGACAATGACGAAAATTACTAAATTAAAGACAGGTTCAGCGCTAGAAGAGCACAGCAGTTATTCACGTCTAGTATGTGTAGATAATTGGATTTTTGTTTCTAACACAGCGGGACGTTGTCCTGAGACCAAAGAAATTCCAGACGATTTGAAGGAACAGACTCTGCAAGTATTTGCCAATATTGAACGGGCGCTAAAAGCAGTGGACGCGTCATTGGCAGATGTGGTGATGTCTCGTGTTTTCATTCAAGATCCAAAAAATACAATGGATATTATGGAAATAGTCGGGGAGAAGTTTAGAGGTGTTGATCCTGCTACTACCGTTAGCTGCCCACCGCTGGGTTCTGATATCTACAAAGTAGAGATAGAAGTGACTGCGTTCAAAGGCGCCTCAAGTGCAGAAACAGTTACCATCAATATTGGCCAATAATAAGCCATAAGGAGTACGGTTCCAATGGCACCTATCATAAAACCGATTATCAATCCTGCGACCAATTTACCGCATGCTACTACTGTGGTCATCATTGGTGGCGGTATTGTTGGATTAACCGCCGCCTTAACACTTGCTGAACGCAATGTACCTGTCGTGGTACTAGAAAAAGGAAGAATCGCGGGTGAGCAGTCCTCTCGTAATTTGGGATGGATTCGAAAAACCAATCGTCTTTCTGATGATGTGCCTTTGGCGCTAGCCTCTGACAAGTTGTGGGCAGAGATGTCTAAAAGAGTAGGTGCTGATGTGGGATATAGTCAGTCTGGTATCTTGTTTATTGGCAGAACACCTGCCGAAATAGCAGGGTATGAGAGTTGGCATAACTCTACACAGTCATTAAATCTTGATTCGCGTATGGTCACGGCCAAGCAGATTGACCAGCTCGTGCCAAACGGTCGCGGCAAATGGGCGGGCGGGATTTACACGGCATCTGATGGGCGCGCAGAGCCGACATTGGCATCGAGTGCTATTGCCAATGCCGCCATTGCTAAAGGCGCTGTCATCATCGAAAACTGTGCGGTCAGAACGCTGGCCACCAAAGGCGGGCGTGTGTCTGGCGTCATTACTGAACAAGGTGAGATTCTTTGCCAAGAGGTGTTGTTGGCGGGCGGGATTTGGTCGCGTAGATTCTTAGGAAATTTGGGCGTCAATTTGCCGACATTACCAACGATATGCTCGGTGTTGAAAACCAAGCCAATGGATATTAAATTTGACCCCTCTGTAGGCGCCCCAGATTTTTCATTCAGAAAGCATAGAGATGGTGGTTATATTATTTCGCAAAGAGGTAAGTTAGATGCGCCATTAACCATAGACCATTTGTTGCTAGGGTTAAAGTTTTTACCTGCGTTAAAGGGGCAGCATAAATTCTTAAAAATTGGCTTAGGTAAATATTTTTGGGATGATTTACGTCTAGCACGCAAATGGAAAGAGGACAGTGTATCGCCCTTTGAAAAAGTTCGAGCCATGAATCCACTGTCAAATGAAGTACTGACGGGCAATGCCTTAGACAATCTACGTGCATCTTGGTCGGGTTTTGAGCATGCAGAGATTGAAACACAATGGGCTGGTGTGATTGATATAACGCCAGATTCTAACCCTGTGATAGATCGTATCGATAAAATCCCAGGTTTGACTATTGCGACTGGGTTTTCAGGGCATGGATTTGGTACGTCGCCTGCTGCAGGTCAACTTGCTGCCGATATGGTCATGCAAAGTGACACACCTTTAATTGACCCAACACCTTACCGCTTTTCACGTTTTTAAAGTATTTTTATTTATGTCACACATGGATGAGACATAAGCAACATAGATTGATTTGCCGCAGGGCTCGTTATGCTGATAGCAGTATAAAAAGCAATATCGTCTCTGCCGCAACGATTTCTTTAACCAAGTAACGCTATCAATTGCCATTCCAACACGAATGACAACATAAGCACATTATCATTAATCAGGGTTCTATAAAAAGGAGTTTTACCCGATGAATACTGCTACTCGCCAAGAGCATGATCTAATTGGCTATCGTGACGTTCCAGCCGATGCTTACTATGGTATCCAAACTTTACGTGCCTTCGAAAACTTCACCGTTAGTGGTGTACGCTTGCATCAGTTTTCTACGTTTGTTAGAGCGTTGGCTACTGTAAAAAAAGCCGCGGCAATCGCTAATAATAAAGTTGGTGTGCTCGATGAACGTATCAAAGACGCTATCGTCGCTGCCTGTGATGATGTGATCGACAACAAATATCATGACCAGTTTATCGTCGATATGTTTCAAGGCGGTGCAGGTACTTCAACCAATATGAATGCCAATGAAGTCATCGCCAATAGAGCGTTGGAAATCCTAGGCTATCAGAAAGGCGACTATCAGCACGTCCATCCAAATAATAATGTCAATCTTTCACAATCGACTAACGATGTCTATCCTACGGCGATGAAAGTCGCTTTGGATGACTACTGTACGCGCTTGTTACAAAAGATGAAGGTGCTACACGACAGCTTCATAAATAAAAGTATTGAGCTTGCTGATGAATTAAAAATGGGTCGGACACATCTACAAGATGCAGTACCTATGACCGCCGGTCAAGAATTCAACGCTTTTGCAACGATGATCAAAAAAGAGATGGCTCGTATAGAATCTAGTCGTGTGTTATTTCACGAAATTAATATGGGTGGTACAGCGATTGGTACGGGATTAAACGCACCTGTTGGCTATTCAGAGCTGTGTGCACAAACATTAGAAGAGCTTACAGGCAGACCTTATTACATCGCTGAAGATTTGATTGAAGCCACGCAAGACACGAGTCCTTATGTGGCATTGTCCGGCAACTTACGCTTACTCGCTGCACGCTTGTCGAAAATCGCCAATGATTTGCGCTTACAGACGTCTGGCCCGCGGGCAGGTCTGGCTCAATACCGTCTGCCAGAAATGCAGCCTGGTAGCTCGATTATGCCGGGTAAGGTAAATCCGGTAATCCCAGAAGTTGTTAATCAGGCTTGCTTTCATGTGATGGGGGTAGACAATGCTATCGCTATGGCCTCTGAAAGTGGTCAGTTACAGCTGAACGTATTCGAACCCGTCATGGCATTCAATTTATTTACGGGCATGAGCATGTTGTCAAATGTCTGTGAGGTTTTTGCGACTCGTTGTATTGATGGTCTTATGATGAATAATGAGGCTTGCCGTGTTGAGGTATTTAATAATATAGGCTTGGTCACTGCACTGAATCCACACCTAGGTTATGAGTCTTCTTCTTATGTGGCTAAAAAAGCGCAAGAAACGGGCGGCAGTGTTTACGATATTGTTTTAGGTGAAAAGCTAATGAACAAAGAGACTTTGGACTTTGTTTTATCTCCTGCCAATATGGTTTACCCAAAAGTGAAGCTGATGCCTTAGTGTCAATGTCAGTTTTGCTTTGAGTTAACAGAAAGGTCGTATTCGCATTTGCTAATACGGCTTTTCGTTGTCTGATGATCAAGTCATTAGAGTAGGTCAAAAGTTACTACATCTTTTACGCTCAAAGTGATTTAAATGAACGTTAGACATCAAAGAGAATCTATCAGCCTAGTTTAATTTTTTAGAGCTGAGGTTGTTTTGTTCAATCAGTTATCAACATCAATTACAAACATTAAGGATGAGACTTATGCGCCAGTTAAGTACCCAAGACACAGATTTTGAGCAGCAGCTAGCTACTTTGCTTGCCTTCGAAACTGTCAACGATGCCAACTTACTAAAGACAGTAGATGACATCATTGCTCAAGTTAGACTCGATGGTGATAGCGTCGTACTGGCACTAACTCAGAAGTTCGATCAACATCCAGCCACATCAATCCATGAGCTTGAGTTGTCTAAAGAATCTTTGGCTGAAGCGTTTGACACATTAGACGATGAAGCAAAGACTGCATTGACCATTGCGACAACAAGAGTAAAAGACTTTCATCAACGTCAGGTACAAGAAACGTGGCAGTATGAGGATGAGCTGGGCAATCGACTAGGGCAAAAGGTCACGCCACTTGATCGAGTTGGTATTTATGTGCCAGGTGGTCTGGCCTCTTATCCCTCATCAGTCTTGATGAATGCCATTCCTGCTAAGGTAGCTGGTGTCAAAGAAGTGATTATGGTGGTGCCAGCACCTAAGGGTGTACTCAATCAACTTGTTTTAGCAGCAGCTCATTTAGCAGAAGTCGATCGAGTATTTACGATAGGCGGAGCGCAAGCAGTTGCAGCATTGGCGTATGGTACAGAGACTATCCCGCAGGTGGATAAAATTACGGGTCCTGGAAATAAGTTTGTGGCCGCTGCAAAGCGTGCAGTTTTTGGACAGGTGGGTATCGATATGATTGCAGGACCATCAGAAGTGCTTGTATATGCTGAAGGCGAAACGGATGACCGTGCTGATTGGCTAGCGATGGACTTATTGTCGCAAGCGGAACATGACCGTGTGGCTCAAGCTATCTTTGTGACAACCTGTCCTAAGCAGCTTGCTGAAGTTGCTGCTGAGATTGAAAAAGCGTTAAATGATCTGCCAAAAGCCGATATCGCCCGAGACTCTCTAAAGCATCGCGGTGCACTAGTGTTAGTGAGAGACCGTAGCGAGGGCATGGCCGTTATCAATCGAGTGGCACCTGAGCATTTAGAGTTGTCAGTAGACAATCCTGATGAACTGCTCAACGATATTCGTCATGCAGGTGCTATCTTTATGGGTCGTCATACACCTGAGGCGATTGGTGACTACTGTGCAGGTCCTAACCATGTGTTGCCAACATCGGGAACGGCAAGATTTTCTTCACCACTTGGTGTCTATGACTTCCAGAAGAAATCATCTATTATTTACTGTAATGAGAGTGGTAGTAAGCCGTTAGCTAAAACTGCTGACATTTTAGCTCAACGTGAGGATTTGGATGCGCATGCGCGTTCTGCACGCTATCGGTATCAGTAGGATAGTTAGCCTAATGTTATTAGGCTTATCAAACTCCGATATTCAAAACATCGACTGAGTAAAACACCAGGTAATAAAGGGTTACCAACACTATGAATAATATAGTGTTGGTAACCTTTTTTACTTCTATAAAAATCAGTCATACCTTATATACATTTATAGTATTGAATCGCTCCGGGACTGTCAGAGACTTAATATTCTAAAAGAATAGGACAATGAAAACTGAAATCTAAACTTCCGAGAGTGCAAGCGCAAAGCTTAAATATAAGCATCGAAGAAGCTTCCGACAAAGTCGGGGCGATTTGGATATCAAAATATTATATAATTTTATTTTACTAAAGTTTAAACAATAAAAACCCTTACAAGCTAATAGCTGTAAGGGTTTTTGTATATTAGGCCTATTATCAATTAAGCTTAATAATTAAAGTAAGTTAATCAAAGTTGATTGATAGGTTGATATGATAGTGAATATTTTTCTTTCACCGAGAGTTATATGTAGCGCCAATAAACCTACATTGATCTTACTTATCAAAATCTAATAAATTATAATTAGCTCCTTACATTACAGCTTCTGAAGTGACAATCACTTGGTTTTCCTCAACAGTATCTCCTTTCCACTTCTCAGTCTGATCAACTATTTTGGCACCAACTAAATCTCCAACAACGTTACCAAAAGTGAAGATCATATCTACTAAGATATTAATACCTGCCGTCAGTGCCACAATCTCAATCGGTAAGCCTGCTTGTGTAAAGACGATAGACATACCAATTAATCCAGCCCCTGGTACGCCAGCAGTACCGATAGCTGCCATAGTGCCGATTATAACGATAGTAGCCAACTCTGGCGTTGATAAAGTCATCCCCATAATTTCTGCGGCAAAGATAACTGCAACACCAAACCGTATTGCTGTACCATTCATATTTACTGTTGCGCCAATAGGCAATGTGAGCTTTGCAACTCGTTCACCAATACCGGCCTTTTCTGCACATTTAATAGTAACTGGTAAAGTACCGATACTACTACTGGTAACAAATGATGTAAAAGCAGCTTCTTTAATATCCTTGTAGAACTGGATAACTTTAATACCAAACACTTTCATCATTATTGGGAACGCAACTCCAACCAGGATAATTACTCCAAGGTATGAAGTGCCGATAAACTTCCCAAGAGCGATAGCAGTGTCTAGTCCTTGAGTTCCAAATGTATTAGCCGTAATACCTAACACCCCAATAGGCGCATATATCAAGATACCATTAAGAATTTTAGATATTACTTCATTACAAGCTTCGAGGAGTTTAAATAAGAAGTCGCCCATTTCTTGCTGTTTTTTGTCCAATGAGTGGCGCATAAACAAAATAGCTAAGCCAGCTATGACAGAAACAAAAACTACTGCTAGAATATTCCCTTGAGCAAGAGCATTAAAAATATTACTCGGCACCATATTCAGTATTGTATCTATAAAGGATGGGCGAACAGGAGCATCCATAACAACTTCTGTAGGCAAAGAAAAACCAGCCCCTGGGTTTGTGACTTTAGCTAAGATGATGCCGATTACTACTGCAATACCTGTGGAAAAAAGGTAGAAGGGAAATATTTTTAATCCTATACGACCTAATTCTTTAGGGTTTGAGTGATTAACCGCTACCATCAAAGAAAATATTACAAGCGGGATCACGATCATTTTCAAACCCCAGTATTCAGCACATCACCTGAGTAAAACACTAAACTAAAGAAGGTTGCTAACACTATATTATGTATAGTGTTAGCAATTTTTTTACTTATATAAAAATCAGTTATGCCATGTATTAATTTATAATCTTAATATTCTTGTCACCGAACTAATGAGGTAGTTGGTATCTGACAAATATCAAATCAGCCTATAAAATGATTATTAGATCTTTTGCATAAGTCATTGCCAGCCCTTGATACTCTGTTAGCGGAGGTAAATAAAACGGTACTTTTGCAAGAGATCTATTACTTATGTATTATTTTGGTAATACAGTTTTTCTAGTTCTACATAATTTGAAGCCTTCGGGTACTGGTTTAAAGTTGTCATTATCCTCAGTCCACCGTTTTGCTTTACTCTGGAATTCTCTCAGCATATTAATATCTAAAGTCGCTGTCACAACATAATTATTATCACCACCTCGCAACCTTGCAATCTCTCTTAAATATGTCTTTTTTGCGGGAGCATGGATTCTACTATCTCCATACTTTCTATTGTTAACTAATATTTTATAACAATGCACATCTAATGCTGATGATTCTATCAAAGAAGAAAATGTATCTAAATCTCTATTCCAGCTCAATGTCATCAATGCATCAACTTCACCTTGAAAATCTATTCTTGCTTTACTATTTAGTAGTTCTGAACAGATCATTAAACCAAAATGAAATCCATCATGAATATAGACTGGCTTTCTATATCTCTTCTTGTTTATATCTTTTCCTGATATGGCCCACTGCTTCCCATACACTGTTGTAAGATTTTTATCTTCACCTACAGCAGGTTGTAATTTGGGCTGACGAATCCGCACAAAAGCAGGATAACCTAGTCTATTGTCAGATAATACTAACACAGCTTCAGAAAGCACTTTATCTCCAGGGAAGTGTCGATATTCAGTTCCTGCGATCAAACTAATCCCTGCTTTACTTAGTGTTAAAGATATACTGTCTACCCATTTTAATGGTATTGATAGCTCAGGAAAAATCACGTAATTTGGTTTAGGTTTAATGGTTAGAACATCGTTAACTATTTTTACTAATTGTCGATAACGTTCTTGACTTAAATTAGGTTTATTAGAAGCTGTTGATGCATAGTCATAATCATCTGTTTGTATATTAGTCAATGCAACAATAACCTTGCTGTTTCTATTAGTACCTATTTTAAGGAAGTTTCTTTTCTTATTTGATTGATTATTACTTGGTTGCTCTACGGCAAGTAGTGTTGGCTTAACCCATACACCCCTTATAGCTTGAGTATACTTCGCCCAAATGACAGCAGAGCTGTTAGAGTATATACTCATTGCACCGTTGTTTAAACCAACACATTCAGGTGCCAGTTCAGCTATTTCAGATGGGCTTAGAGGTCTAGTTGGAAATAAATAAGGTAAGTAACTTTCATTAGTTTTTTTACCCTTTCTTACAGCTGATAGTCTGATAGTTCTTGTTGATTTCATAAACTTTTTAAGAACTACAGTATCAATCAAGCCTGACCCTTCAAGAATCTCTAATATCACACCTTCTTTATAGCCTACTCTTATTTGCATCAGCTGTTGCGCTGACTTGCTTTTTAAAATTTCTTTATAAGGCTGCTTTGCTAAATCTGCTAATGCAATGTGGGGCGCTTGCTTCTCAAAATCAGCAATTTTAAAGTCTAAGTTAAGTAAATCTTCTACTTCTGCCAGATTATTAAGTATTTGGTTGATGAATAAGTCAGAGAGTCTTTTTTTGTTAGTAAGTCGTTCTTTCGAAAACAGTTTATTAGGAGAATAGTAACGAGCCGCGGCGTCAACAAATAGCCAAGTCAAGGTTCCTTTTATATATCTCCAAATATTTTTCTCTGTAGTATTCAGTTGAGTACCATTGATTATGACATTGTTGTTATGTGTTTCTATCTTGGATAATACATCAATAGCTTCATAAGCCTTAAGTGCTATTCTCTCAGCTTGTTTCCACTCATTCATGCCAATAGCAAATCCTAACAAACGCGGCACATAATTAAAGTATGTAAATATCGCATCCGCTCTTAATATATGATTGAGAGCAAAATCATAAAACTCATTACGGTGCTGTCTCCATTCGTTTGGAGGCAAATCCCGCGCTAATGTATCTACATGTCGCAGCTGTAATGCCCATCCTAATCGGCGAATTGTTAGTCCATCGGCTCTTCTGAGAGTATCTGCGCTCTCACCAATATTGCCAGCAGCAGACAATACTTTCGCTGCTGTAGAATTCTCAAGTTGGTCTGGATAGGGTAGCAATCGATGTTCACTTGATAATTCATTTATGTCTTTTTCAATGCTATCCAGCAGATCAAACCCCGCTTGTCCCTCTAAAATGAATAATTTTTGCTTATTCGACTGAAGTTGTATTTTTGACTTTCCTTGAATGCTTTTTCCTTGTTGGATACTCCATATCTGAGCACCTTTATTGGTTTGATAAAATACATCTTTTCCTAACCTTTCTTGGAAAAATTTCATTAGGTCTGTACTATTGGAAATAGTACCAGGGTCGCGTATTACGATAAACATATCATCGACGTAGCGACCGTAATGAACTGGAGATATTTTCTCTAGTATTAATTTATCCCACTCATATAACAGTGCATTTGAAATAATGCGACTGCATGTTAGCCCAATTACTAGGCCCCCATTAATTTTGCTATCACCTTTAGTTGCAAGACTACCAAAGTTTGAAGCTTTCTCTGACCAAGCGTTTAGAAAGAAAGCCAATGCATCAGTAAAATCTCGTTCTTCACTAGTTAAGTTAACATTCATTGTTTCGCACAACGCTTTACTACTTATCGCTGTAGGATCGATTAAATGGTAATAACTTTTAAGATCTAAAGAAACTGCTAATACTTTACTGAACCGCCCCGAGTATATCGGAGAGTGGATTACTTGAGTCAGGCAGCTTTGTTTGACTCATTAAGACTATCATAGTATCGTCTCTCAAACTCAAAAGGCGACACATAACCAATCGTACTATGAATGCGAGTTTTGTTAAACCAATCGACCCATTCAAGAGTTGCTAATTCAACATCACTTACACCTTGCCACTGCTGTTTTAAATATTCAATCACCTCCGTTTTATAAAGCCCGTTAACCGTTTCAGCCAATGCATTATCGTATGAATCACCGGTTGTACCAACAGATGCAATAACGCCAGAATCAGCCATCTTATTAGTATAGCGAATGGATAAGTACTGA